>CAKUDT010000155.1 GCA_934645125.1 uncultured Eggerthellaceae bacterium | reverse complement strand
GATTTTTACATCTTACTAGTTTATCACCTTTGCACCCACTTCAGGAGGCGCAGCGCTAATAGGTAACGTCGCACGCTGTGTTGTAAGCGAAGAACCAATATTCAGGTGCGAGCTGCCGACACGGGCGTCTTCGGGCGGGCGAACCGACGCAGGCGGACCACCGCCGTCGCCTTCGGGCGGGCACGCTGGGCGGCAAGCCAGACGCCATGCAGCGCGAACCGCGAAAAATGACAAGTTTCCGAAGCTTTTGGGAGCAAGGCGTGATTTTCCGAAAGTTCCAGCCATCGCTTTCTAACGTTTCCCCAGGTCGGAAATATCAGTTGAAAATTTTGCCACCCCTTCGCATGCTTTTCGTTCCAAAAGCTTCGGAAACTTGTCAATTATTGGACATTTGGCTGCACGAAGCCCTGAGCAGGCCTTTGGAAAGGCAAATCGACAGAGCGTTCGAAACCAAGCGCAAAAAAGATGCGGCACCACGCGGCACCGCATCTGAAAGAGAGGATGAGTTCTGAGGTCTGCAACCGATTGCAATTGTTGCAAGTCGTCGCGCTTACCGCTCCTCGCACGAAACGGGAGCAGCGGGAGGTCGCAGGGCAGACGGCCGCAAGGCGGGCGCTCCACACACGGGGCAGACGCGCGCATCGGAAGGAAGCTCGGTGCCGCACAAAAGGCATTTCCCTTTTTCGGGCAAGCCGCTCACCTTTCCCAACCCGCACGCTCCACAGCGGGTGCAAAACATACACGCCACAACTTCCGCCTTCCCTGCTCACTTAGAACTATTTCGCACGCTTTGCGCGCTTACGCGGCATGAGCACCGCAATAACAGCAGCGATTGCCATGGCAACACCAACAATCAGGAAGGAATTGCCCACCACGCCGGTCTGGTCAATGATGATACCAGCCAACCAGGGACCAAGGTAGCGGCCCACAATATTGATGGTGCCCACAACGCCCGTACCCGTTGCGCGGATGTCGTCGTCGTAGTACTCACCTGCAGCAGTCATGATAACCGTAATAACGCCCGTGGAAGCCGTGATGATGGCAACAAAGATGTAGCACACAATCAGAGACGGAGCAGCACCGCTGGTCAGGTAGAAGTAGTAACCGAAACCGAAGATTGCATTCAGGCCAACCATGAACGCCATGATGTTCTTGCGCTCCATGCGGTCAGACAGCTGACCCAAAACAAGCTCGGTCAGAATGGTCAGAACGCCGGCCCACGTAATGCCCAAAGAAGCCTGAGCCAAGTCGAAACCAACGGACTGAATGGAAGCAACGTAGTACTGGGAAGCAGCCATGTAGCCAACTTGATAAATGATGTAGAACAGACCGAAATGCCAGGTGATAGGCATGCGCAGAACGCGAGCGATAGCAGACTGACCGTTGCCCTTTGCGTCCTTAGCTTCGGCAACTTCTTCCATCTTAGGAGCAGGAGCGGCCTGAACGCCTTCGGGGGCGCCGTACGGAGCAAGACCCTTCTCTTCGGGGCCTTCGCGGAAGAAGATGGCGATGAACACTGCAATAGCAGCATAAATGCAACCGAAGATCACATAGGACATTTCCCAACCCATAGCGGCAATGATAAGCGGGGTAACAATGCCCAAGATAATGGCGGAGAAGTTCGCACCCGGGGTGATAAGGCTCATGCCCATGCCGCGCTTGTTCGGGGCAAACCAGCGGGAAACGATCTTCGGAAGGATGGCCATAAGCAGACCAGCAGTACCGCAACCGGTAATGGACCAGGTCACGATTGCGGGAACAAGGCCCAAAGGCGCCAAGAAGCCGAACAGGATAGCGCCAACAGCGGCCAAAGCGCACGCAGCAACAATTGCCTTGCGCGTGCCGAACTTATCGGCAGCCATGCCCCACGCGAACGAAAGGCCCGCATAAAACACCATGTAGATAGAGGTGATCAAGCCAATTTCGGCGTAGTTGACGCCCAGGGACTGACGAATGGACTCCAAGGTCAGAGCAGGAAGACGCTGAGCGCTCAAAACAATAAACTGCGTCAGAAAGCCGCCCAGGCAGATGATGAATGCGTAATGCAGACCTCCGCTTTTCTTCGGGGTGGTGTCTTCAATGGTTTGAAGCATCGTGAACTCCTTTTGAAACGTTTGGAATAGTTTTCTATGATCAAGCTTTAGGAAAACAGCTGCGCGCGCACCTTGCCAAACTTCTCTCGCCGCGCCACACGCTTCTTTTCGGCATTTCGCTGCTTAGCTTCGGTTGCTGCCGCCTCGAAAGATTTATGGGCGGCCTTTCCCTCTTGCTGTTCAAGCTCGGCGTATTCGCGAATGCGATCCCAGTCTTTGATAAGGGAAAGCGCCTGCGTTTTCTTCTCAACCGGAACATACAGGTCAACGCCGTAATTCTTGTCTTTGTGCTGCGGAATGCCAATGGTCAGAATAGGATGGTTCATCTTCAGAGAACCGCAGTCCCTGCCATACAGATGAATGCCGCGCTTGCGAAAGATATACGCGATGCCATCGTATTGCCAGGTCTGCTTGACATTCGTCAAATAAGACCAGGTCATCTTCTTGTATTCTTCAAGATCGACAACCGTTGTCCATCCTTTTTTCTGCTGTGGAAGCATTTGTTTTCTCCTTTGAAGGGGAAAGCGCCACATCGCAAGGGACAATAAGAGAAGACGAACGGACTCTTCTGGAGGGGTCATCCCCTGCGATGGGTGCAAGAGTAAACATAACGAGACATAAGAAGTGGCAGCTGGCAGCGCCACCATGCTCCTAAAGCGTGATTCCCTAAGGGAACCTTTTCAGCGCGAACGCTTACGGCATGAAGACAGAAACCTTCTTGCCGCCCAGCTCGATCATGCGAGCTGCCACTTGATCAGCAGGCAAGACCTCGATGACTTGCGCCAAGCAATGTTGCTGGCAAGCAGCAAGTTTGCCCTGGCTCACACGTTCTTCGCATAAGTCGCACAAGTCGGTCGGCACGGGGATATAATCCCACTCCCACGAACCGTTGACTTTCACCGGACCGTGTTGCTTGATGACAATGCCCTGCTCTTCGAAAGAAAGACCCTTCTCTTTCATGCAAGAAACGGTGCAGGAATCACAGCCAAAGCAAAGCCCGTAATTGATAAGCATTGCGTTTTTCATAGTATGCCTCCTTCCCTGCCGTTATTTCTGAAGCGCGGCCAGCTGAGCGGGAGTTGCAAAAAGGCTCTCGTCAACAGGGCATTCCGCTTTGCGAATATGGCAGATACCGTTCTTGTAGGGCGCGCCGTAACCGGTGACCGAAACGCTTTCATGCGGAATCAGGTTGTTCGCGTTAGAGGTGAACACGCCATAGGGGTTCTCGCCCTCGCCGCTTTGCTCCGGATACCACCAAGCATGCTCAACGTGGACGAACTTCTCGTTGACTTCGTTCGTCAAGTTCGCTTTCTGCACCATGCGACCCTGCGGGCTTTCGACTTCAACCCAATCGCCTTGGGCAATGCCGTATTCGGCAGCGGTCTTGGGGTTGATAGTCACCAGCGGCCAGGGATGCAGCTTGCGGCACGTAAGATCCTTTTGGCGATGCTCGGAGTGGAACATGGAAATGTGACGACCACCCGTGGTGTAGTACAGCGGATATTCGGCCTTGAGCTCGGGTTTCGACTCGTGGGAGAACTCGGGCTCCTCGAAGTACGGCAGCGGTTGCTCACCGTAAGCAGCAAGGACGGGCGACCACAGCTCAATGCGGCCGGACCTGGTCTCGAAGCCAAGGTTGCCATCGGCGCGCAGCAAGCCCTTCTCGTACTTCTTGTACTCGTAGCCCGCCATCTTTGCCGGAACAGCCTTTACTTCATCCAGGCCGTAACCGTAGTTCTCACGCAGCTTAGCGTCGAAGAACTTGTCGGGCGTTTCCATGCCTTCCCACAGCTCAGGGCGCATACGGCGGCCCATATCAATAAGAATCTCCAGGTCAGACTTGGTGTTAGGATTGTCGATGATCTGGTTCATAGCGCCAATGAAGTGCTGGTTGCGGCCGTAGTTCGGCGTTACCAGGCCCTCGTGCTCAACGTAGGTGGAAAGCGGCAGCACAACATCGCACAGCGCCATGATGGTGGGAGTCATGAAGATGTCGTTCGCAACCACAAACTCAAGATCCTTCATAGCTTCATACCAGCGTTTAGGCTGGTCAGCCATGCAAGCAAGCGGGTTGTTGCCAATAATCCAGCACATGCGCAGCTTGTAGTAGCCTTCCATGTCGGCCCATTTGCCTTCAAGCCAGTTCAGCAGCGTGTCACCTTGAACGCCGCCCATGGCAGCACCTGCATTGAACAGGGAATACTTGCCATCGGGGTCAACAATGTGCTTTGCTGCCATTTCAGGATCAAGAACATCCATCATGTCGTAGCGCCACTGACCAATGAAGCTCGTAGGCTTCGTGATGGTGATGCCGCCGGGAACATCAATGTAGCCGCAAATGGCGCAAATGGCCA
>CAKUDT010000154.1 GCA_934645125.1 uncultured Eggerthellaceae bacterium | reverse complement strand
CTGCAGACCAGGTCAACGCGCTTTCGCATGTGAAGGTGACGCTGACGCTTGGCGGTTATCCGGCGCTGAAAATCAACAAAGGAAACGTGCTTGACTGGATTGTTTACGATGACAATCGCAACATTTCACTGAACGAGGAAGCCGTTGAGTTGTGGGCGCAGGAGATGGCCGACAAGCTGAATACGTACGGCACCGAGCACACGTATACGCGTCCCGATGGCAAAGAGATTACCGTGAGTGGTGGCCCTGCATTCGGTTGGAAACTTGATACGGCCGCGCTTACCGATATGATTGTCGCGGCGGTGCATGATAGCGAGCAAGGCGAGATTGCCATTCCCTGCGAGAGCGAGGGCGCTTACTACAATATGGAAACGGGTGCCGAATGGACACGCTATATCGATATTGACTTGGCTGAACAGCATGCCTATTTCTTCGATGAAGACGGATCGGTCATTTGGGAGAGCGATTTCATTTCAGGTAACGTGAATTATCCCACGCGTGTTACTCCCACGGGCGTCTACCATATTACGCGCAAAGCTACCAACGAGCGCCTGTATACCTACGAGGAAGGCAAAGAGAAGCCCAACGAATCAACGGTGGCTTATTGGATGCCCTTCATCGGTAATGTATACGCGCTGCACGATGCTCCCTGGCAGCCCGATTTCGGTGGAACGATGTATCGTGACGGCTACGGCAGTCACGGCTGCGTGAATCTTCCGCCCAGCAAAGCTGCCGAGCTCTACAACATCGTAGACGTAGGAACCGTTGTCGTCGTCCACTGGTAAAAGGGCGGGGCAAGAGCAACCGATTTGTTGACAAATTACCCCACCTTTTGTCAACAATTTTGGTCTTTTTGGTGACTTGCTGCCGCGCGAGATTCATGTTGTTGAAAAAGTGCTTCCAAATTCGAAGTTGATGCAGGTTGGAAGTAGGTCGAGGGTGCGGATCGGTGCGTTTTTTGCCATACGTGTTACTTGCGGAAAATATGCCCCAATAAAATCCCAGTTCAAAGTTATTCTTTATGGGATACATCTCGATTTCTAAGCAAACCGGAATTTTGACCTACTTCCAACCTATCACAACTTCGAATTTCGACCCCAAAATCCAACAACATGAATTCAGTTATATGCTCGCAGCAGCGGCAAGGGATTCGCTGAACGGACTCCGCTCGGATAATGCTTCTTCGGACTTGTGAATCGCTCAACTTATCCAAGGCGTCGTACATCGTCTCATTCTCTTGCCGCCGCCTTTGTCATGTTGGCGATTGGGTATTTTGCGGGCGCTTACACCGTCAAGTCGGCATGAATGAGCGGAATCAGGCTCTCTAAGTCTTCGAGCGATGTTTCTACTTGGCAGCCAATGTGCCCGCCTGAATAATTAATGCGATCGAACAGCTCTGCCGTTTCATCGATGCTGGTCACGAACTGCTTTTTCATGCCTAGCGGGCTGCATCCGCCATGGATGTAACCGGTAAGCGGCAAAAGCTCCTTTGACTTGATCATACTCACGGCTTTCTCGCCAACGGCCGCTGCCGCTTTCTTCAAGTCAAGTTCTTCGGCCACGGGAATCATAAACACATAATATTCGCCTGATTTTCCGCGCGTGACCAGCGTTTTGAACACGCTTTCTTTATCGAGCCCCAGCATGGCGGCAATCTCGGTTCCCGTGTGGCTGCCGTCGGTCTCATACGTGCGCACGGTGTGGGGGATTTTCGCAGCATCAAGCATGCGCATAACGTTTGTTTTCAGCTCTTTATCTTTAGACATGGTTCATTCGGCGATTCTTCTTTGTTTTACGAACGTCCTTTGCGTGATGGCGATGCGGGGCAAGCTGAATCTTGTGGCGAACCAGCTTGTCCGCAAGGCGTTCGCGCTGTTTCCTTATTTCGGAAAAGGGTAGCACAGTACGCCCGCTTGGCGTAAGGAGCGTTATACTTTCCCCATGCAAAAAGAAGGAACATACAGCAACGCGCCTATTGGCATTTTCGATTCGGGATACGGTGGGCTCACGGTGGCGCGCGCCATTGCCGAGCGCCTGCCCCACGAGAACATTGTGTACGTGGGCGATTCGGCGCGTTGCCCTTACGGTCCGCGTGATTTGCACGAAGTTGACGGATTCGTACAGCAAATTGGCGGATGGCTGGTCAATCAAGGCGTTAAGCTGCTGGTTATTGCGTGCAATACGGCAACGGCAGCAGGTTTGGTGCACGCGCAGCAAACATTTAGCGTGCCCGTGGTGGGTGTTGTGGAGCCGGGCGCACGTGCTGCGGTTCGCGCCACGCTGAACAGGCGCGTTGGGGTTATTGCCACGAAAGGCACCATCGAGTCGGGCGCGTATTCCACGGCAATCCGCAATTTGGACGCGGGCATTACGGTGTTCTCCACGCCGGCGCCGCGTTTTGTGGAAATCGCCGAGTTGGGCGTTCGCATGGCGGAAGGACCCGTGGAAACGTTCATGTCCGAGGCGTCGAAGGTCTACATTCGTCCCGAGTTCCAAAAGATTGCCATTGAGTATTTGGACCCGCTGCGTCGCTGTCACATTGACACGCTTGTTTTGGGATGCACGCATTATCCGCTCCTGAAATCGCTGATTGGAGGCGTGGTCGGGCGTGATGTGACGCTCATTTCGTCGGCCGCGGAAACGGCGCACGATGTTGCGGAAACGCTTGCGCGGCGCGGCCAACTTGCGAGCAAGGACAACACGGCGCAATGGAAGTTCTTCACAACCGGGAATGACGTTGAGGAGTTTCGTCGTTTTGGCGGACGCGTTTTCAAGACGGAGTTGCGCGAAGTGTCCCACGTTGATTTGGCGTGAGCTGGATGTGCGGCTGTGTCACGAGAAGGGCGCTTCGTGACGTGTCGCGCGGGTGTGCGACGGGCAAGGTGAAGCGCGGTGCGACGTGCGGGGTTGGCGCGTAGATGCGTCTTGCGGCGATAGTGCTGCATGATAGGAAGGGAAGAGCTGTGAAAACAATCGTTTTGGCTACGAATAATGCGCATAAAGTAAGCGAAATCGAAGGCGCTCTGGCCATGGATGGCTGGGAGTTTAAGACGCTGCGCCAGTTAGGCGTGGTGTCCGACCCGGTGGAAGATGCCAATACGTTTGTGGGCAATGCGCGCATTAAGGCGCTTGCGGCGCATCAGGCAAGCGGTGGTCTGGCCGCGCTGGCCGACGACTCCGGCATTATGGTTGATGCTTTGGATGGCCGCCCTGGCGTCTACTCTGCTCGCTATGCGGGGGAGCAGTGCGATGACGAGGCGAATAACGATAAGTTGCTTTCCGAGCTTGCGAACGTGCCGTGGGAGCAGCGTACCGGGCGTTATGTGTGCTCGCTTGTGTTCATTGACGAAGATGGCAGCGAGCTGGTGGCCGAAGGAGCTGTCGAGGGCAAGATTGGATTCGAGCGTCGCGGTGAAGGTGGCTTCGGTTATGATCCTCTTTTCTATCCCGACAAATACAACGGTGAGCTTACATTTGCCGAGGTTTCGCAGGGCGAGAAGGCAAAAATCTCCCATCGAGGGGTTGCTTTGAGGAAACTTGCAGAATTAATTGCATCGCGTGGCTAAATTAGGATATAATACTAAGTCGCTGCTAAAGCAACGGGACGTGGCGCAGTTTGGTAGCGCGCTTGCTTTGGGAGCAAGATGTCGCAGGTTCGAATCCTGTCGTCCCGACCACTTTTGCGGGCGTAGTTCATTGGTAGAACCTCAGCCTTCCAAGCTGATGAGGCGGGTTCGATTCCCGTCGCCCGCTCCAGAAACGTTACAGCCTAGGAGAACTTCCTGGGCTGTTTTTTGTTGCATTTGCAAAGAACGTTGCCTGGCGGGCGACGGGAATCGAACCGATGAGGTGGAATTCCGTTAAGAAAACGTGCCAGTGGCACGTTTTCAGGAATTCGCCCGACCGAGCTTGCGAGGGAAGTATTCCTATATTTTTCTTAATCGTTTTTTTGATTGATCCCCCTATATGGAAATGTTGATGCTGACCTTATCGGAGTCTGTGCTTTTCGTTTCGCGGTTGGATTGCTAGACCGAATGAGAAATCTGCTCTACATAATCGCGTATACCATCTCCAGCCTCTTGTTGCCCTGACCGGCTGCGCTGTTCGATGATATAGAAAGGCCTGTCCAGTGGCTTCGAGGCGCGATGCTACAGTGCGATGCCGGGTAGTTGCGGTCTGAGAAGTCCTCTATGCGGGCGGATCCGCTCAGCTTGGTGCGGTTCTTGGACCTATTCCAGGAAACGGTGGTCAAGCATGCGCGTGTGCCGTCTTCTGCTGGCAGTATGCAGACGCTCCTTCCTTTGAAAAGATAAACAATCTCGGAACCATGGGGTTGGTTTGCGGATGAATGTAATGCTTTTAGTTCGTTGGGGGAATGGGGATGCATGCTGCATTACTGCTTGAAAGATCTCTGCAGTCTGTTTCATAGCCGATTCTCCTCCTATTCG
>CAKUDT010000153.1 GCA_934645125.1 uncultured Eggerthellaceae bacterium | reverse complement strand
CATCAACCCCTTGCAACGCGAGCAGTCGCGCGCAGAAAAGAACATGACCAACGGGCTTTCCATTGCGTTATCCCTGTTCTTGGGCGTATTCGTAGCGGCTGGCATGTGCTTTTACTGGATTTGCTCGAACGTAACCTCCATTGCTGTGCAAGCACTCTGCAATGTAATTATCAAGCCATGCAAGCACATCGACTACGATGACTTAGCGCAAAGCAGAATCGAACTTGAACAGCTGGAAAACTTGGGCGGTCCGCAACGCTCCTGGTGGAAAAAGGATCCACAAGCTGCACGCGAAAAAGCCGATTACAAACGGTTCATGAACATCGATGGCAAACATCTGGTGTTTTATTCCGAAGGAAGCGGTTTCTACAAGTATTTCCAAGGAGCAATCGAATACCTGCTGGAACACAGCACGTGCCCTATCCATTACGTGACAAACGACCCAAATGACCAGGTGTTTTCGCTTGCGCAAACGCAGCCGCGCCTTCTTCCCTACTACATTGGCCCTAAGCGCGCCATCACGCTTTTTATGAAGATGGACGCCGATGTGGTGGCAACAACGCTTGAAGATCTGGATTCGTTCTACCTGAAGCGCTCGTATGTGCGTCAGGACATTGAGTACGTGTTTTTCTTCCACCATATGTTGTCCACGCATCTTACGCCACTGGCGGCCGCTTACGACAGCTACAACACGTTACTGTGCGTGGGGCCACATCAAGTTGCGGAAGTGCGTCGCCGCGAGCAGATGGCAGACTTACCGCCAAAGCGCCTGGTAGAATGCGGGTACGACCTTTTGGATCGCGAAATTGAGAGCTACCAGAAGCTGCTGGCGCGCAATAGCGAAGACGGCACTGGGCAGAGCGGCTGCAACAGACAAAGGTGCAACGATGCGCGAAACGACAACTCGGAAAGCAGCGGCAGGAGGCAAAATGACGGCGCGGAGCCTTCTCCTTCCCGCATTTCCACTATTCTGATTGCGCCATCGTGGCAAGAGGATAACTTACTTGACCTTTGCATAAACGACATGTTTGAACAACTTGTAGCTCAAGATAGACGCGTTATCGTACGCCCCCACCCCGAATATATCAAGCGGTTTGGGCCGCGCTGGGAGGCGCTACAGAAACGCTGGGAGGGCACAAGCGATGAGCTGCTCCACTTCGAGGGCGATTTTTCCTCGAACGAGAGCATCTACACGTCTGACGTGCTGATCACGGATTGGTCGTCTATTAGCTGCGAGTTTTCATTCAGCACGCTCAAGCCCTGCATTTTCATCGATACGCCCATGAAAGAGCGCAACACCACATGGCGTGATTGGAATATGGAGCCTACCGATATCACGTTACGCAACAAGATTGGCGTTTCGTTTGCGCCCGATGCGCTCGATGGCTTAGCGCAGACGGTGGATTCCATGATTGCCCACCCCGCCGATTGGAGCGAGCGCATCAAGGATATCCGCGATGGCTTCATCTTCAATTTGGGCCACGGAGGCGAAATCGCCGGCGAATACCTGCTTTCTGCTGTTCTGGAAAAGCAAGAAGCACGCGAAGCGAACGGAAAGCGGCAGATAGCGAACTGAGGCCTTCGCCATCTGCACCAAGCCGAATTGTTGACAAATTACCCCACCTTTTGTCAACAATTTTAATCCGAGGAATACCCAGCATAGCAACAAAGCGAACGCATCAAAAAAACTGGGGCCGCAAGATTGCCCCAGTTCTGAATCAACGCTTCGATTGAAGCTCCGCAAACAGCACGTTGCCCCTCAATGCAACAGACGAACGCGAATTCGGGAGTCGCATTAAGAACCGCTGCTCCTACATCTGCTGAGGAGCAGACACGCCCAGAAGGCTCAGCGCCAGCGCCAACACCGTACGCGTAGCATCGCACAAAGCAAGGCGCGCTTCCTGAACGGGCTGGTCAACGCCAAGAACATGGCAGTTCGTATAGAATTGATGGAACGTTGCGGCCAATTCCTGCGCGTAGTGAGTCAAGCGGAACGGAGCACGGTCACGCGCAGCAAGCGCCACCAGCTCGCCGAAATCGTCCATCTTGCGCATAAGCGCCAACTCGGATTCATCAGTAAGCACCGACAGGTCAACGTTGGCGGGCACAACGTGCGCAGCCAGTTCATCGGTGGTCATTTCCCCGGCAAGCGCCTTTGCGGCAGCGTCCTCACCTGCGGCTTTACGCAAGATGGAACAAATGCGCGCGTGCGCGTACTGCACGTAATACACCGGGTTCGAGGAGTCCTGCTTCTTAGCAACTTCAATATCGAAGTCGATGGGTTGATCGGAAGAACGGGAAAGCATGAGATAGCGCGTTGCGTCCACGCCCACCTCGTCGATAAGCTCCTGGAACGACACCATTTCACCCGTTCGCTTGGACATGCGCACCGGTTCGCCGTCGCGCAGCAAGTTCACTAGCTGGCCCAACATGACTTCCAGCGCACCCTTGTAGCCCCAAGCTTCAAGCATCGCTTCGCAGCGCTTCACGTAGCCATGATGGTCGGCGCCCCAGATGTCGATGAGCTTGCCGAAACCGCGCTGAATCTTGTTGTAATGGTACGCGCAGTCGCTCATGAAATACGTCATTTCGCCGTTTTCCTTGATGAGCACGCGGTCTTTGTCGTCGCCGAAATCGGTGGAGCGGAACCACAGCGCGCCATCTTTCTCGTACAGGTAACCCTGGGCACGGAAAGCGTCTTGAGCGCGCTCAACAGGGGTTTTACCGTCTTCGCCGGGCACGTATAAGCTGCGCTCGCTGAAGAACATGTTGAAGTGGGTACCGAATCCTTCCAGCGTTTCGCGCACAATTTCCAACATACGCTTGTAGCCGTACTCGCGGAAATGCTCGTGACGCTCGGTGGGGTCGGCAGAAAGCCACTTGTCGCCGTCGGCCGCAATGATCTCCTGCGCGATATCCATCACGTAGCCACCGCCATAGCATTTTTCGGGCATTTCGACGTCTTGACCCAGCGCCTGCTGGTAACGCACCACAATGGAGTTACCGAAGACGTCCATCTGAACGCCGTGGTCGTTTACGTAGAACTCTTCATACACGTCGTAACCGGCGTGACGCAAAACGCGCGCCGTAGCATCGCCCAGCGCCGCCCAGCGGCCGTGACCAACATGCATAGGGCCAGTGGGATTCGCGGAAACGTACTCCAAGTTGATGTGCGGGGTGCCTTCGGGCTGCTCGCTGCGACCGTAATTCATGCGCTCTTCGCGCACGGCGGCAACAACGCTTTGCAGCGCGCTCTCCGTTAGACGGAAGTTAATGAAGCCGGGGCCTGCAATTTCGGCGGAAGCGATCAACTCATTTTGCGGCAGATGATCGATAATGGTCTGAGCGATAGCGCGCGGATTCGAGTGCGCCAGCTTCGCGCTGCGCATGGCAACGGTCGAAGCCCAGTCGCCATTGGACGCATCGCGCGGACGCTCCAGCGCAGCGGCGGGAGCCTGCTCCAGCGCCAGGGAGCCATCGGACATAGCAGCCGAAATGGCCGCATCTACTACCTGTTCGAGTTGTTCGCGAATCTGCATGGTTATTCTTCCTTGTTTCGTTTCTTTCAATCGTTGTTCGCCGCTTTCCGGCGCTTTCGGTGTCTCTCTTGCGGGCAGCTGCAGCCGGCGCGCAAGCGTATTACTTGAGAGTTGCGTACATGATGGCCTTAATAGAGTGCATGCGGTTTTCCGCCTCGTCGAAAACCACCGATTGCGGTCCTTCGAACACTTCATCAGTCACTTCCAGCTCGGTCATGCCGAACTGAGCCGCAACATCGGCTCCCACGGCGGTATTCGTGTCGTGATACGACGGCAGGCAGTGCATGAAGATTGCCGAGGGTTTCGCATACGACATGACCTGGGCATTTACCTGATACGGCGAAAGCAAGCGAATGCGCTCGCCCCAGATTTCAGCGGGCTCGCCCATGGATACCCAAATGTCAGTATAAATGACGTCGGCGTCCTTGCAGCCTTCTTCCACACTTTCGGTCAGCGTAACGGAGCCGCCCGTTTCCGCGGCAATAGCGCAGCATGTTTCCACCAAGTCGGCGGTGGGCATCTGCTCTTTCGGGCCACATGCCACGAAATGCAAGCCCAGCTTCGCGCAGACCACCATCAGGGAGTTTGCCACATTGTTCTGAGCATCGCCCATGAACACCAGCTTCTTGCCCTGGATGCCCTCGGGGAATTTTTCGGTCAGCGTGAGCATGTCGGCAATCATCTGCGTGGGATGGAATTCCGTGGTCAGACCGTTCCAAACCACCACACCCGACTTTTCGGCCAGCTCTTCCACGATATCTTGTCCGTAACCGCGATACTCAATGCCGTCGAACATGCGGCCAAGCACGCGCGCAGTGTCTTCAATGGATTCCTTTTTGCCCATTTGCGAGCTTTTCGGATCAAGATACGTCACGCCCATGCCCAAGTCGTGACCGGCAACCTCGAACGAGCAGCGCG
>CAKUDT010000152.1 GCA_934645125.1 uncultured Eggerthellaceae bacterium | reverse complement strand
TTATCAGGCACATTCCCATTTACAACGGCGAAGTTGACGGCCTGCTGCGCGAGACCATCATGGATCGCGCGAACGGCTTCATTGGAAAAACGGTCATTCATCCTTCGCACATAAAGTTCGTGAACGCGCTTTATGCGGTCACAAAAGAGGAATACCGCGATGCGCTGCAGATTCTTGACGTTTCGGGCGGCGTTGCAAAAAGCCAGGCCGGCAACAAAATGAACGAAATCAACCCTCATCGCTCCTGGGCCGAGCGCATTATTTCCCGTGCGCAAGCTTATGGTGTAATCGAAGACGGCACCGAGTACCTGCATCTTTTCGCCATTGAGGAGGCCTAAGGCGCAGGTGGGGGCGAACAGCGAAAGCAGCCGAAAGCAATCGGAGCGTTCCGGGAGCTGCAGCAACCAACAGTCGGCAATCAGTCGGGGTCGCAGGCAGGGCAGGTCGCGCGCTCGGAATAGAATAATCGTTCCAATAGGGGAACAACGCTCGAAAATTCCGGCGCTGTGCTATTATAGGGTGTCGCATTATCCCCTGACAATCGCCTGATAACCGGGGATAGAGCAGCCATTTTACTTACGCTATTTTATGGGATACAGATTGACAGACGCTCAGCAGACCGCATTCGTTCTTGGCGGAACCGTTCCACATATTGATTTGGTCCAGAAGCTGCAAAAACGCGGCTATTACGTTGTTCTCATCGATTACTTAGCAAATTCTCCCGCGAAACCATATGCCAATGAGCACCTGCAGATAAGCACGCTCGATTACGAGGCAGTGTTGAACGCGGCAATCGAGCGCAAACCGTCGCTTATCATTAGCGTTGCGGTTGATAAAGCGAACGTGATGTGCTGCCGCGTATCCGAAGCGTTGTCGCTTCCGCACCCTTACTCTTCCGGAACGGCGCGGCTCATCGCGCGTAAAGACAAAATGAAGCAAGCGCTGGTAGACGCCCAGATTCCCACGGCTCCTTTTACCGTGGCGCCCCTGAGCGTTAAGCAAGTTCAGGAAAAAGTGGGCTTCCCCTGCGTGGTAAAGCCGGCAAACGGCGGTGGATCGCGCGGCGTGCATGTTGCCAGCTCGGCTGACCAATTGCAGCAATGCGTCGAGCGCGCCATTGAGTCAAGCCGCACGCACGAGGCAATTGCGGAGTCCTTTATTGACGGCATTGAGATCAGCGCGTATTTCTATTTCCAGAAGGAAACGCCCTATTTGCTTTCCCTTTGCCAGAAGAGCGACTACACCGACCATAGCAACAATTCCGTTCGTCAATACGAGTCGGTGTTTTACCCTGCGCAGATTCCCGCGCAATCCGTGGAGCAAATACGCGAGATTGCCCAAAAGATTGGCACAACGTTCGGCTTCGTGAACACGCCTCTTATGGTTCAGGCAATCGTGCGCGAAAACGGGGACGTTTTAGTGCTTGAATTTGCGCCCCGCTTGGGCGGCGGATTATGCTTCCGTGCTATTCCGCTTCTTACGGGTTTTGACTATATAGAAGCCGCAATCGCTTCCTACCTGGGAGAATCGATTGATGTTTCCCAGATTGAGAGCAATACGCGCTGCCTTTACATTGGCAACGTTTTTGCTAAGCAAGGCGTTTTCGATCATGTCGAAGGTGTCGATGCAGCGCTGCAGCAAGGCATCATCGAGGAATTCTATTGCACGAAAACGAAAGGCGCATCCATTAGCCCCGACGGCAGCACAGGAAGTCGCTTCGGACAGTTCATAGCCCTGGGCGAGAACCAACAAGACCTACTGGACAAGGGGGCGCGGGCGCACGCCCTTATTCGCGCCATAGACGCAGGCGGAGAAGACATCAGCGCCCGTCAGTAGCGCTGGAAATGGATAGCCTGCGACGAAGGTAACAAGGGTCAGGGCAAAAAACGACAAGCCTGCAATCCCGATACGTTCTACCGTTCGCCAAGATAAGACTCGCACGCTTTTCTCAGGGGCACAATATCCTTACTCAATGTATTCCAAGCCCAGTCACAGTCGATGGTGCCGTAGCCATGTACTACCACATGCCGCATGCCTACTATATCCTTCCAGGGAAGTTCATCGTGACCAGCAAGGAAATCCGAGCTCAAATGGTTCGCAAGCTCACCAATCTGAACGAGCGGGAACAAAATCATTTCCCGATAATCGGCGTTTTCACGAAAAACAGCAGCATCAATCGAATAGCGTGCAATGCGAGACTCGATTGATGCACAGTTTTGAACAATGCCTTCGAGAATCGACCTGTCGCGCGAACTAAGCGCACTCATAGATAACCATCCCATCTTCGCTGATGTTTTCCGCGAACAAGCCCGTTGCAGCATTCAAGGAAACAACATCAACATCAACCCCCAGCGCATCGGAAATCTGACGCCGAAACTTTGAGGCATCAAAGAGAGAGAATCCTTCCCCTGTTCGAATGGCAAGATCAACATCCGAAGAAAGTCCCTGATCACCGCGCGCATATGACCCGAAAAGGGATACTTCGTTGATGGAGAACTGCGGTGCAGCAGAGTTCACAGCGTTTACTATGGCGCTCATTTCTACCATTGGAACCTCCCTTTACGCAATTGATTTCCGTTACTGGGTTCATTATATAGCCTAACCGCTGAAGCTCGCAAACCATACTCCTGCGGCATGGATGAGATAAACCAAAGAAGTGGTTCTAAGTCTTTATATCCCAATGAAACGCAAGGGAGCAAACGCAATCGCATCTGCCCCCTCATTTATCCCCTTTTGGCCCCACCAAAAGAGGCTTCCAATTCTGTGACCTGGAATTACTCCAAAATCCTACACGTTGAACTTGAAGTGCATAACGTCGCCGTCTTGCACCACGTAGTCCTTGCCTTCCTGACGCAACTTGCCTGCTGCACGGCAGCCCGCTTCGCCGCCTAAGGCAACGTAATCCTCATACGATGCCGTTTCTGCCTTGATGAATCCGCGCTCGAAGTCGGAGTGAATCACGCCTGCAGCCTGGGGCGCCTTCGCGCCAATAGGAATCGTCCACGCGCGGCTTTCGGTCTCGCCGCTGGTGAAATACGACTGCAAGCCCAAAAGCTTGTACGCCTCGCGCACTAAACGCGCAAGACCGCTCTCTTTCAGGCCCATATCAGCCAAGAATTCGGCAGCTTCTTCAGGGTCCATCTCGTTGAGCTCCGCCAAGTCGGCCTCAACCTGAGCGCAAATCGGCACGGGCGTGCATCCGTCAATCTCCGGAAGCTCCGCATCCATCTGATCCTCGTCGATGTTGGCAATGTAGAGCATGGGCTTCATCGTAAGCAGATGCAGCTCGTAAATGGCATCGATTTCGTCCTCAGTCAAATCAAGCGTGCGCGCACGATGGCCCTCGTAGAGCCCCGCGAGAACCTTTTTTGCCGCTTCAAGCTTCGCCGCACCCGCTTTATCGCGCTTCGCTTCTTTCTCCAAACGCGGAATCGCCTTTTCGCAGGTTGCAACGTCGGCCAAGATAAGCTCCATTTTGATGGTCTCAACATCGCTTTGCGGGTCAACGCGCCCTGCCACATGCACGACGTTCGGATTGCCAAAGAAACGAACGACTTCGCAAATAGCATCGGTATCGCGGATGTTCGCGAGGAACTGATTTCCCAAGCCTTCGCCTTGGCTTGCACCTGCAACCAGACCAGCAATATCTACAAACTCGACCGTTGCCGGCACCAAGCGCGCGGGGTGGTCGATTTTCTCAAGCTCCTTCAAGCGGTCATCGGGAACAGGCACAATGCCGACATTTGGCTCAATAGTGGCGAAGGGGTAATTGGCGGCCAGGCCCTGCTTGTTCGTCAAAGCGGTAAACAACGTTGACTTACCCACATTCGGCAAGCCGACAATACCAATAGAAAGCGACATAGCAAATCCTTATCTGTGCAAAAAGAGCGTCTTGCACCAATCCAATAATCAGCAAGACGCCGCGAAAATATTGCCTTTCATTGTACCCCATTATGCGCCTGCTCACAGAATGCACGAGCCGCAATACAAAATCTCATTCGCAAGGAATCACTACCGATCAAGAACGAGAATGTCATCTGGTGTAAATTCGTTGCCAAAGGCAATTAAGCTCGTCGCATCGTGAGTGAAGTCGCAATAGAAAGCAGAGACAGCATCGCCACACACCAGGGCATGCGTGAATGATAAAGCAAACAACGAAAAACACCATTCCCCACAGGCACGACGTGGATGCTTTTCGCAAAAATGGTTGATCGCAACTCGCGGAAAAAGCAAAAATAGGAGAAAAATAACTTTTTCTAATTTTTCTCCTATTTTTTAAATACCTCGCTAAGCATAAATAGGAGAATTTTGATTTTATTATCATTTTCTCCTATTTTTAAAGGGTTATTCGATGCAAAATGAAGCGCAAAATAGCTTTTTGCCCCTCATGCGCACAAAACAAGTCATCATTTATAGGAGATTTTTAAATTTTTTCACAAAATCTCCTATTTGATACGGTCAGTCTCATAAATTTATAGGAG
>CAKUDT010000151.1 GCA_934645125.1 uncultured Eggerthellaceae bacterium | reverse complement strand
GCTGGATAGCGACTCAACGTAGCGCCTTTGCCCTTCTGCGTAAATGGTGTCAAACGCCAAGCTTGACTTGCCGCTGCCCGAAAGACCCGTGATAACAACCAGCTTATCACGCGGAATAGTAACGTCAACATTCTTAAGATTGTGCTCGCGCGCACCTTTTATGACAATGGAATCTTGCCCCACGATAACTCCCTTATAAGCTTGTATCGCATTCGTTTTTCAGGGGCACATTATACCCCCAAATAGCAAACATTTGTTTGTTTATTTCATGCAAAACAAATAACACGTTTCATTCCGCAGAATCACGACAACACACAGCACAGTTCAAAACTTCACTGTCTCCAATACGATTGAATCCAGAAACACAAGAGCCTATGAATCGCTGTACACCTCATGCGCGTGGATGCGCTTGCGCGTGAGCCGCTTTCAAGCGATCCGAGGTCAAATGCGTGTAAATCTGTGTTGTGGAAAGGCTTGCATGCCCCAACAATTCCTGTACCGTTCGAAGATCTGCCCCGCCATTGAGCATGTCCGTTGCAAACGTGTGCCGCATTGCATGAGGCGAAAGAGAAGGATCGAGCCCCGTTTCAAGCACGTGTTCTTTGAAGATCTTGCGCAGGGAATCAGCAGAAAGCGGCTTTCCGCTTTTCGAGAGGAAAAACGCTGCAGAATCACCCAATGCGTTGCTGTTTTTCGCAGCCAGAAGGGGGCGTGCAGCGGCCAAATAACGCTCAAGAACGCTTACGCATCGATCATGGAGAACAACATCGCGCTCTTTTGATCCCTTACCCATCAGTCTCATGCGAGCGGCATCGCAATTGACACTTGAAACCGTGAGTCCTGCCACTTCTGAAATACGTGCGCCCGTAGCGTACAAGACCTCAAAGATTGCCTCGTCACGCAAAGCAAGGGCTTCCTTCACGTTGGTAGGTGCCGTGGGTACAGAAAGTTGCACACCCGCTTCTTCTGTACCGGTTTCGAAGCACGCATCATCTTCAAGCACGGCAAACAATGCATCAATTTCTGCCGTTGACAGAACATGGGGCAGATGATGCGCAATTTTAGGGCCCTGAACAGCGCTTACCGTATTGCACGATGATATCTGAGAAACATTGAGCCAGCGGAAAAACGTGCGCAGCGAGCTCAATCGCCGATTGATTGTCTTGCGAGAATAGCCAGCACTCATCTGGTCAGATAAATATCCGCGCACGTTGCGCGTAGAGGGAGCAAGCGCATCAAAATCCAAACGCTTTGCATACCGAAAATACGTGCGCACGTCTGTTTCATAAGCGCGAACCGTGTGGGCAGAGTAATTGCGCTGCCCATACAAAAAAGAAAGAAACCCCTCAACGATTTCCTCTAATTCATCGTTTCGTTCGCTATCGTTTTGCATTGCTCAGCTGCCCCACTTATCGCGCCTATCACGTTATTCCGATAGCAAGCCCACGGCACAAAGCGCCTTGCGATAATCCTTAAGCGCAGCGTTACCGCGTTGAGCATACGCCGCATAACGCGACTTCTTATTGCGAATAGGCGGTTCAAGCGGCTCAAGCATGCCGAAATTAACATGCGAAGGCTGGTAATCCACTGTCTCCGGGTTCGTAGCGTAATCCAAAAGCGCCCCGAAGACCGTATGTTTCGGCAACGGTGGAAGCTGCTCGCCGCGAAGCTGCGCCGTAACAGCAAATGCAACATGTAGACCAGAACGAATGGCCTCAACGTATCCTTCCGTGCCGGAAACCTGTCCTGCAAGATATACGGGAACACCTATTTGCGCAGATGCAGCCGTCATGTTCAACTCAGAATCAAGAACCTTCGGCGCATCGACGAACGTATTGCGATGCATAACGCCGTAACGTGCAAACTCCGCTTGCTCCAAGCCGGGAATCATGCGAAAAACGCGGCGCTGTTCGGGAAACGTCAAGTTGGTCTGGAACCCCACTAAGTTATAGCAGCTGCCATGCGCATCTTCCGCGCGAAGCTGCACCGCCGCCCAAGGACGCTTCCCCGTTCGCGGATCAATCAACCCCACAGGCTTCAGCGCGCCAAAGCGCGGCGCATCTCTTCCCGCTCGCGCGATTTCTTCAACCGGCTGACATGCTTGGAAAAGATCCTTTGTCTCGAAATCCTTCTTGATAACACGCTCCGCCGTAAGAAGCTCACCGACGAACTGCTCGTATTCCTCTTTGTTGAACGGGGCATTCAGATAATCCCCCAACCCCTCTTCATAACGGCTCTGTCTGAAAAGGATATCCATGTCCAAAGAATCAGCCATAACGATAGGCGCTGCCGCATCGAAAAACGCAAGGTGTTCAAGACCAGTCACCTTGCCAAGAGAATCAGCCAAAGAATCGCTGGTCAGCGGCCCCGTTGCAACAACAAGAGCATCGAAGCCCTGGGCTTCGGCCTGCAAATCGCTTGCTTCCCTGCGCTCAAGAGAAATCAACGGGTGCGAACAAATTAGCTCGGTGATCCTTTGAGCGAAAAGTTCCCTATCAACCGCAAGGGCACCGCCCGCTGCAACTTCCGTTTCAAGCGCCACCCGATAAAGAACCGAACCCAGCTTGTCAAGCTCCCCTTTCAGCATGCCCGCTGCAGAATCGGGGTTCTTGCCTTTCAGCGAGTTCGAGCAAACAAGCTCGCCCAACAATTCAGTTTTATGAACATCGGTCTTTTTCTGAGGACGCATTTCAACAAGCGTCACCAACACGCCGCGAGAAGCAAGCTGCAGCGCGCATTCGCTACCGGCAAGACCACCGCCGATTATTTTTACTTTCTTTTCCATAGGGCAAAGCATAGCAAATAATCAGCCGATACAGGCGGCGGTCAAGAAGAAATGCAAGTTTCAAACACGCGCTGCACCCACTATCACGACAGCGGCCCATAGCTCCCGTCGGGATAACACGTTATCAGGCCAGCATCCTGCGCTTCTTCGATGCGCACCGATGCCCAAGCGGAAGGATTCTCGTTTCCGCAATACTGCAAGGCAAACGAGTAAATTTGCTCCTGGTCAAGCGGCTCGGCAATAAGCGCCCTGATAAGCGGATCATCAAATAACTGCGCAGCATCCTGCGCGACTACATCAACCGAAGAACCCACTAACATGCCTTCCTTCAGCTCTTGTGGATAAAGGGAGACAAGCGCTTCTAGGAATGTTTCATCATCCACAATGGGCACGGCGCCCTGAAAAAGCAAACGATTCGCACCCTTCGAATTCGGCGCCGTGATGGCACCGGGCACCACCATTACTTCACGTCCTAAGCTCAATGCATCATCGGCGGTTGAAAACGTGCCCGACGGCAAGCCTGCTTCCACGATAAGCGTTGCTTTTGAGAGCGCTGCAATGATGCGATTTCGCAAGCGAAACGTATAAGGAAGCGGCTCGAAACCCCACTCTTGCTCAGAGACAATCGCACCGCCTTCATCGATTATCCGTTGGAAGAGCGCCCTGTTCTGCGCGGGATAAATCTTATCGCACCCGCCACCAAGCACCGCAACGGTGGAGCCATGGTGCTCAAGCGCACCCAGATGAGCAGCGCTATCGCACCCACGTGCGCCACCCGACACAACAGGAATCCCCTGGCGTGCCGCAAGTGCGGCAAAACGTTGCGCGCACCCCTTCCCGTACGGCGTTGCTTTACGCGCGCCCACAATGGACAGACCTAAACGCAGGCACTGCGGATTTCCTATCACGTACAGCATGCGCGGAGGAGCAGGAAGCTCACGCAAAGTATCGGGATACTCAGCTGAATTCGCATCAATCTCGTAGCGCGGACCCACAAGCGTGCCGCCTTGCGCCTTAGCACATCGTTTATTTTCCGCCATATTACCCTCCCCGAGACTCATCACTCATGCGCAGACCGGCTGCTTCGCAGATATGGCCTTTCGTTACGCGCTCGCTTTCTTCAAGATCCGCTATGGTACGCGCCACTCCCAACGTTCGCACTATCGCACGGCCGCTGAACTTCCTCTTATCGGCAAGCGCCTCGAAATAACGTGCTGCTTCTTCATTGAGCAGGCACGATGCAATTAAATCTTTGGCACGCGTATCAGATGACTCGTGGCGCTGCTTTCTCCATGCGCGAAACGCTCTTCCCGCTTCAACGCCTTCTCGAAGGATCTGAGACGATGTTCCCTGGCCCGAGCGAAGCACATCGGCGGAACGCAAGCGTCCAACATTGATGCGCATGTCAATGCGGTCGAGAATCGGCCCGCCAATGCGCGCTTGGTAGGAAGAAATCTGATAGGATGTGCAGGTGCAAGGCGTTTCCTTATCGCCCAAGTACCCACAAGGACACGGATTAGCCGATGCTGCCAAGGCAAAGCGCGCCGGCATGGTAACCGACGACGTTGCCCGAACAAGCGTCACTTCACCTGATTCCATAGGCTGACGAAGGCTCTGAAGCACTGCAGGTTTGAACTCGGGGAGCTCGTCCAAGTAGAGCACTCCCCGATGCGCAAGCGTTATTTCACCTGGTCGTACGGGGT
>CAKUDT010000150.1 GCA_934645125.1 uncultured Eggerthellaceae bacterium | reverse complement strand
GGCAGGCATTCCTGACGAAGACTACATTTTGACCGACCAAGCTCTTGAGCCCATTTGCGCCCTGAAGCTGCAAAAACTTGGCTCGAAAAACCCGCGCTTGCACTCCGATGAGACGCTCATTGCGCTCTCCATTAGCTCGGCCACAAACGAACGTGCCGCAAAAGCCATTGAAAAGTTATCTGAGCTGAACGGGTGCGACGCCTTCTTCAGCGTGATTCCCGCCAGCAACGACGAGAAGCTGTACAAGAAGCTTGGCATTAACTTGTGCTGCGAGCCGAAATACGAGAAGCACAGCTTCTACCACCAGTAGTTTTTTGCTGGGCAGAATCGCAATCGGCGGCAAAGCAGCAAGGTGCAGCAATGGCAAGTCATAAGAAATCGGCACAGGCGAAGCAGAAAGCGCTTTTCGAGGCACAGCTGAGTGCGTCTGATTTCGGCGCCTTGTTCGCTGCCGAGGAACGCCGCCGCGAACAAGGCAGCAAAGAACGCGAAGCAGCGCTGCGCTACAAAGCATGCGAACGCAAAAATCGCTACCTAAGCCGCGCGGAGGCCGAGGCGGCAATTTCTGCTTGCGAAGATTACGGCACGCGCGGGCTTCACTGCTACAAATGCGAGTACTGCAAGGGCTGGCACCTAACGTCCAAGCCCGAACGAGATAAGTAAGCGCACGCGCGCGCTCCACCAACGCACTCCACCGACTTAGAAATAACGTGACCATGAAAAACTTTGACTTCGGCGTATATGGCAACATCCTTGCGGTTAAGCAAGCCCACCTGTTCGACATTGGCTGCTTCCTTATGCGTATCTACATGTATATGGGCACGCTGGGTGTGGTCTCGATGCTCACGCTTTCAGGTCATTCGGCGTTCTTTTCGGGAACGGTTTCGTCTACGCTGGCAATTTCCACGTTTTTCATTGCGCCGCGTACGGGCAAATTCATGGATGAAAAGGGTCAGCATCGCGTGATATTGATTACGTCGATCATTGCCATGACGGGCGCGATTCTTCTTTTGACGACGGTCGCATTAGGCCTTCCATCAGGCATTATGTATGTTGCAGCGTTTCTGATGGGCTTCGTTCCCAGCGCGCCGGCAATCGCGCGTACTCGCTGGACGTATCTTATTGAATCGGGGAAGATCAAAAACTTTTCCACGTCGCTCAAAAGCGTGTATTCCTACGAAGGCGTTATTGAGGACTGCTCGTTCATGATTGGGCCGGCACTGGCTATTGCGCTTTCAAACACGCTCTTCCCCACGGCAGGCATTCTGCTGGGTTGCCTGAGCTTTACCGCAGGTTCGTTTATTCTGCTAGTGCTTGCGCGCGACACCGAGCCGCAAGTCAACTGGAAGCGCACCGCGGAAGGCGCTGGCGAAGGAGTTGCGAATGAGGTCACGACCGATGGCAACGGCAATGGTGCTGCTGGCAATGCGCCCGCGAAGAAACATCGCAGTGCGCTAGTCGAGCTTCCTATCGTGCGCGTGCTGTTTGGCTTGGCGCTGCTCGTGGGGCTTATTTTCGGCGCGTTTGACACTACAACCATCACGTTTGCCCAGTCCATTGGTCAACCCGTTGTAGCAAGCATCGGCGTGTCCGTCTCATCGTTTGTCTCTATGTGTTCAAGCCTCATGTTTGGCATGCTTGTTTTGAAAGCGCCACTGAACAAGCAACTCCTTGGTGCGGCTCTTGCCATTGGCGCGGGTTACATGGGCATGGGACTCATCACATCGGTGCCAATGTTCTTCTTTATCTCAATTTTGGGCGCAGCGTTCTATGCACCGTTCTTCATCACGGCAAATTCATTCTGCGAGCAGGCTGTTCCCGCAAATCGCTTGACAGAATCACTCACATGGATTACTGCAGGTTCAACGTGCGGCCTGGCTATTGGTCCCACGGCAAGCGGTGCGCTCATCGATGCCATGGGCCCCACCGCAGGCTTCTACCTGGGATCGGTTGCGTGCGTTTGCGTTATTGTCTTGGCGTTTTTCTGCCGTGGCACCATGAAGCGCAACTGCAAGCAGCATGCTGCTGCCCCGCACGCCGCGCAAGAGTTGGAAGCAGTACGCGACTAGAGGCAACGCAGAAGGTTGGCACTTGCCAGCGCTGAGAAGGCGACAGGACGGTTAAGCCCAGGCAACACTCGCGAGCGGCGCACACGGCGGTAATGCGTCCTTCGCACCCACAAGAAGAACGACGCAAGCTGCAGAAAGGCTTCTCATGGCATACGAAATGCGACGCACCCAGCAGGCACTCAGCGAAAAGGAAATCGCGCGCATCCTGGAAACAGCTAGCAACGCAACGTTAGCCCTCGCACCCCAAGACGACGATGATTTCCCTTACGCCGTGCCCGTGAGCTTCGCATTCGATAAATCTGCTCAGGCGATTTATTTTCACTGCGCGCGCGAAGGTCGCAAGGTCGATGCCGCAGCCCACAACCCGCGTGCGTCGCTTTGCGTAGTAGCCCAGGACGAGGTGGTACCCGATCTGTTTGCCACCAGCTATCGCAGCGTTGTTGTTTTTGGCGAATTACACCTGGTAGAAGACGAATCCGAGCGTTTAGACGCATTCCGCGCACTGGGTCGCAAATATGCAAAAGGACTCAAAGAGCAGCTCGAGCGTAAAATCGAGAAAAGCACAGCACGCGCTTTGATATACCGCTTGGACATCCAGCAGGCAACCGGAAAGATGGCCAGCAAAGCCGTGCGCGAACGCGCTGATGAGCTGCGCGTTTCTCCTGCTGTGCACAAGAGCATGCAAGGCAACAAGCGTGCGAACACGAAACCCGAACTGCTCATGCGCCAACGCTTGCAAGAAGCGGGGCTTACCGGATACCGCCTGCAATGGAAAGTGCCGGGTAGGCCCGATATCGCATGGCCCGGCAAGAAGGTGGCGCTGTTCATCAACGGCTGCTTCTGGCATCGCTGCCCGCACTGCAAGCCTGCCGCGCCTAAGAAGAATATCGAATACTGGACCATCAAGTTCGAGAAGAATCAGCAACGCGACGAAGAGAGCGTAGCGCAGCTCACGCAGATGGGTTGGAAGGTTCACGTGGTGTGGGAGTGCCAGCTCAAAAAGAAGAAAATCGACGAAACCATGACGGAACTTCTTCCCCAACTTGCCGCTGAGCTGGACAAACCCCTCCCACCCGTCTAGCCGGTTGTTGACAAATTACCCCACCTTTTGTCAACAATTTGTTCGGGGCACTTCCTTCCCCTGCGCACGATGCCGCCCAACAGCGTGGGCGGTATGATAAAAACGACCTCCTTTTCTGTGGATTTTTCTCATTACGACTACGAAAAACCAACGTTTCCCCAGGTCGCAAAAAAGTAAGCCAGAGTAAACCCACAGAAAAGTGGGCTGTTTTTATCATCGCACTCAAATTGAACCGCAACGCTTTGGGCGTGGAACAGGGGACGGAGGTTTGTTCCAACCAACCAATCGACAACGGCGAATAAAGTCTTGACCAAGTTGGAACAAACCTCCGTCCCCTGTTCCACAACCTGCCAGCACGCATCAAAAAAGGGAGCAGACATGATGTCCGCTCCCTTTTCTTCATGGCTTGAATTGTTGACAAAAGGTGGGGTAATTTGTCAACAATCGATGTTCGAGCCCTATGCGGCTGAGGCTGCGTGGACAGCAACCTGGATGGCGAAAGCGTCCGTTGCATCCAGCGCGTCATCGCCGTTGTAGTTGGCAACCGTCTTTACCATATCGATGGTCACGCCATTACCCCAAAGGGACAAAAGATTACTCAGCGCCTGGTCAACGTACTTGTTCGCAGCCAAATCGTAGGCAACCTGGGCATCCACGATGTTCATCTTGCCGTTGTTGTTCACATCGCCCTTCATGTAAACGAATTCCTTGTGACCGCAAGCGCATACGCCATCAACATACGCATGGTCGGCCTCTGCAGGCACCACCGTTGCCTCGTACAGCGTAACCAAAGCATCGTTGCTGTATGCAGAAACAAGACCCATCGAACCATCTACGCTGTTGCTTAAGCCCAACGTGTCGTAGTAGCTCTGGGCATTCGTTGCCTTGAGAATCTTGCCATCGCCGTAGAAATCGTCCTGGTATTCGAATGTAAGCGCATCAGCTTCGTTGTCCACCATGGCCATATCGGTTCCACTCGGATTCGCCAAATATTTGCCATCGCTCATCAAATGGCCATTTGTCCAGGTCCAAACCGCACTGGCAGGAATCATTGCCGACGCATCAAAAGCAATGGAGGCCATCTTATTGCTCGTGCCCGAATAAGAATCATCCGATGCAACAACGGTGTTCGCTAAAGCGCGACCACCGTACACCAAAACGTAGCTCTTCCCTTCTTCGACCTTATCAGTAACCGCAACCGTGCATCCATCGGGGTCGGCATCACAAACGAGCGCAGCTCACACGATGCTTGTCGCCCAAGTCAGTCAGCTTCGTGAAGTCGTGGCCAAGCTTCGCAATGGCTTGTTTGTCCAGGTAATCGCAGCGCGTGCATCCACGCTGCTGCTGTCCATCAACCGTGCACGTAGGCTCGGAGACAACGGTCCACTC
>CAKUDT010000149.1 GCA_934645125.1 uncultured Eggerthellaceae bacterium | reverse complement strand
ACCCTATTCTGACGCTCATCGTTTTAGTAGTGGGCTCGTCTTTGGGTGGTGCCATGGGCGGCATGGGCGGCTCGATTGTTGGCATGCTTTTGGCTATTCCGGCGGTTGCTATCATGAAATCGCTTTTCGTGTATTACTTCGAGAAGAGCACGGGCAGGCAGCTTGTTGCCTACGACGGTGTTTTCTTCCAGGGAACTCCTTCGGATGACGGCAGTGTTAACCCCATGGCAGATGCTCTTTCGCCCGCCGATTACGATAAAGAGCATCAGCTTATCGAGCAGGAACGCATGGAGCGTACGGGCCGTCTTGACCCCATTAGCTCCGATGGTTCGGGCGTAGTTTTGCCGAAGATTGAGCTGCCGTTTGTGAGACGTTTGCGTTCGGACCAGCTTCCTACCATTGAGGTTTCCAACCCTGATTCGGAAAGCAGTCCAGAACAAGATTCGGAAGAGAAAAAGAAATGAGAGTTCTTTCCCTTGACATTGGCACGGTGCGCGTGGGCGTTGCGGTATGCGATCCCGCAGAGCGCATTGCCACGCCGGTATGCGTGCTTCCTTCCGATGAGGTGCGTTCGAATGCGAAATCGTTTCGCCGCCTCTTAGAAGATTGGGAGCCGGAGCTTTTGTTGTGCGGCCTTCCGTATACCATGGCGGGGGAAGAGGGACCACAGGCGGGTTTCATTCGGGAATTTGCCAGCCAGGTGAGCAAACAGAGCGGCCTTCCCGTTGAATTTACCGATGAGCGTCTGAGTTCTTCGCAGGCGAAACGTAGTTTGCGTGAAAAGGGCTACTCCGAAAAGGAAATGCGCGGAAAAGTGGATATGATTGCGTCCAGCCTGTTTTTGCAAGCATGGCTTGATTCGCGTTGTTCCCCTTCGGAAGGATAATATTTCATGAACAATAGGCGCACGACCTATTCAACCCACCCTAACCATGCCGCCCGTGCTGCTCATGCGCGTGGTGAGAAGATGTTTCGTACGTACGATGTGTCCGCCATTCAACCTAAAAAGAGTAAAGCGCCGATGGTCTTCGGCATTATTCTCGCTCTGATTGTTGCGGGCGGTCTTATTTTTGGTGCCCTGACGCTGTTCAAGAGCTGTTCGAGCGATGCTAACTTGCTGTCGTCCAGCGAGACGGCAACGGTTGTTGTCCCTGATGGAGCAGGGGCATCCACTATTGCTTCCACGTTGAAAGATGTGGGCCTTATTAGCGACTCGAAAGAATTCGTGAAGCGTGTTACCGCTTTGGGTGCCGATACGTCACTGAAGCCGGGCACGTATACTATTCAGGGTGGCTTGCAAAACGATGACATCATCAAAGTACTGCAAGCTGGTCCGGCCATGTCGGGCACGAAGCTTACCATTCCTGAAGGTTATACGCTCAAGCAGATTGCTTCGCGCGTGGAAGAAGTGACAAGTGGCCGCATTACCGCTGAAGACTTTACGGCGGCGGCATCGGATGCGAGCGTCTACGCATCGAGTTATTCGTTCTTGAGCGATGCTGGCAGCAAGTCGTTGGAAGGCTTCTTGTTCCCCAAGACGTATAGCATTGATGAGAGCGCCACGGCAGATTCTATCATTCGCATGATGTTGGACCAGTTCAAAGTTGAATTTGCAACGCTTGATACGAGCTATCCTACGAATAAGGGTTTGTCGGTTTACGACATCGTTAACCTTGCTTCCATTGTAGAGAAGGAGTCAACGGAATCCACGCGTAGCATGGTTGCTTCCGTTTTCTACAACCGCCTGGACATTAACATGGCGCTTCAGTCCGATGCAACGACCGCGTATGAAGTTGGTCACGACCCCACGGCAGAAGAAGTCCATGCCGAGACTCCGTACAGCACGTATACGAATAACGGGTTGCCGCCCACGCCGATTTGTTGCCCGAGCCTTGCCGCGCTGCAGGCAGTTTGCGCCCCCGAGGAATCTTCGTATTACTACTTCTTCTTCAGGGAGGAAAATGGTGAAATGAAGTATTACTTCAGCGAAACAAATGACGAGCATAACGCGGCTGTGTTTAGCTAATGCGCTTATCACCTGCGATTTTGCAATAGTAAACGAGTGCAGTACGTATGGCTTTCTTCAAACCGGAACGGTACTTCAAACGCATAACGGATATCAACATCGAGCGCGACATTGTCGCGCTCGGTTTTACGTGTGTCTTGGTTGACGTTGATAACACGGTACGATCGCGCGAAGATGGTTGCGTGCCGTTTGACGTTCAGGAGTGGCTTCGCGCCGTTGCGGCTGCTGGGGTGACGGTTTGGCTTTTCTCCAATAATTGGCACAATGACGTCTATGATTTTGCTTTCGAGCTGGGTCTTCCTGTTATTGCGAAAGCTATGAAGCCGCTGCCGTATGCGTATGCGTTGGCGCGGCGTCGCACGGGGCATTCTTTGGGGCTGACGCTTGCGATTGGCGATCAGCTTTTGACTGATATTTGCGGCGCGCATTGCGTGGGCGTTGCGGCGTATTTAGTGGAGCCGCTTGTGGAGAAGGACTTGCGCCATACGGTTGTGCTGAGGCGTGTTGAGCGCGTGCTTTTGGGTTCGATGCGCCCTGAGTAGGGCATATTATTGTGTTTGAGCAGGTCGCAGGGTTGTTAGAACAGCTGGCTTACGCGATATGGATAAGTGCGGTCTATTGCCCGAACGCAGGGCACTGAATCTGGTTGTCGGAGCCGCCGACCTGCGCATAGAAATAATTCGCGTAAGTGGATTCGCCGCAATATGAACATTTTTTGAGCGAGTTTCGGCGGTTTTGTGGCAGCGCGCGCCACTTCAGGTTTCTCAAAGCATCGGTTGCTAGAATCGTTTTCGTTGTGGGGGCAAAAATGCTTTGCGCCCTGTACGTTATACGATCGAAAGGTGCTTCATGCGTTCGAGCATGAGAAACAATCAGACAACATATAATCGAGCTGCTCGTATTGTACGTTCGGCGCGCGTGGATCGCGCGGAGTACGAGAATCGCCCACGTAGCGCGAGTCGCGCGAGTCGTTCGGGTTGCTCTCAAGGCAAAAGTCACGCACGTCTTCCGTTTTTTCTGGTGACGGGTTTGGCACTGGCTGTTTTCCTGTGCACGCAAGGCTCAGGATACCCTTCCGATACTTCGGCTGCTGACGATTACGGTACTTCCTGCTCTGTTGCATTCGCCGTAGAAGACACGCCGCTTCAGGAGGAAGACACTTCTCAACAGGCGTTTTACCAAACGCTCGGTATGGATTCGCAAGAAATTGCCGCAACGTTTTCTTTGCTGCCGGCATCGTCTGGCGTAACGGCATTCTCGCTTTTGGACAATGGCACTGAGCTCGATTTATCAGAAGAGCAGCGCGAGAACATTGAATCTGCGCTCAACGATTTGAATGCGAGTGCGGCATTTGCCATTGTTGATGCGCAATCGGGAAAGGGCATCCAGTACAATGCGGATGAGCATCTGTATGCGGCGAGTTCTGCGAAGGCGTGGTTTTCCCTGTTCTTGGTTCAGCTTGCCGATGAAGGAACCATCTCCTTGGAAGATCCGGTGAGTTGCGTGGCCACCGATTATCCCATTTCGCAGAGCAGATGGGACGGCACGTATTGCGTGGGCTCCCTGATTGAAAACACGCTGCTCTATTCCGATAACGCTGCGTATTCGGCGCTGCGCAATGCATATGAAGGAATGGGCTATGCGCAATGGCTCACTGATTTGGGAATTGACCCCGTGGTCATTGCCGATACATCGTGGTATCCGTTCTTTTCGCCCGTTGCCAGCGCACAGATGTGGACCAATATCTATACCTATATGAACTCCGATGCGGAAAACGCAGCTTGGCTCAAGCAGCTTTTGGAAAACACTCAAGTCTCGTTCTTGCGCGATTCGCTTGTTGATGAAAACGTTTCTGCAGGTGGGGACGAAGTAAGCGCGGGAGGCGAAGAAGCGCAAGCGGAAGGTTCCGTGCAAGGGAGCGCGTCTTCTTCGAGCGCTTCGGCTCCGGTGACCGTTTACAACAAAGCAGGGTGGGATTCCGCAAGCGAATATGCTGGCTACCAGTCGTATTTAAATGCAATGTGCGATTCCGGCGTGATCGAAGCAGGCGGACATACCTACATTGTTTCGGTGTTGGCAAACATCGAAGAGGGCAACGCGAACGCCATAAAGCTCGAGCGTTTGATGGCGGCCCTTTACGAGGCGGCGCAAACGCTGTAGAGCGTGAGCACACCTGCGCGCTTGCGCACCGCAGAGTGTTTCGCTTTTGCATTTTTTCCCTTAAGCCCGTGTGGGCGCATTCGCTGGGTTACAATACAGTGCGAACAAAAGGGAAGGTGCAATTTATGGATTACATGACAGCAGGAGATGCGCGGGGCCAGGCCTTGGTGGCCGTGGTTCAAGACGTGCCTGCGGGATTGCGCCTTGTCAATGAGCAGGTCGAAAGCGATTTGCGCCGCTGTTTGATGGGCTATAAGGTGCCCGCAAGCGATCTGCGTTACGTTGAAATTGAAAGCGGCGTGCAGGATGGCAACACCACCGGCGCGCCGATTGCTTTTTTGATATACGGCGATGCTGATTCTTCCGCAG
>CAKUDT010000148.1 GCA_934645125.1 uncultured Eggerthellaceae bacterium | reverse complement strand
GCTCCGACCAGTTCATCAAGCACAATAAAAGCTTGCTGTTTGCCGAGCGCGGTCTTGATTTGATGCAGGCGGTGGAAGCTTTGCGCGCTGAAGAAGAGCTGACAATGCTGCAGGGACCGTTCTATACGGTGGACTAGAACGCGGGTTGCAAAAGGTTTTTCCTGATGAAGCAAGTGAATGTGGGAGATATCGTATCATTTGGCTCGTGGCCTGCGCAGCTCGAGGGTCCATTTGTTCCGCTTTTATGGCGCGTGCTTGAGGTGCGCGAGAACGGGGATGCGCTGCTTTTGTGCCACGACATTATAGAGTGCCGCAGCTTTCATGATTCCAAGGGCGATATTACCTGGCAAAACTGCGATTTGCGTTATTGGCTGAACGCGGTGTTCTTCACGCGTGCGTTTTCATCTGAAGAGCAGGCGTTGGTGATTCCCGAAACGTGTGCGGCGGAAGACAATGCTGTTTTTCGCACGGAAGGCGGCGGCGATACGGAGGATTACGTGTTCTGCCTTGGTTTTGAACAGGCGAAACGTTTCTTTTCGGTTGATGCCATGCGGCAAGCGCACCCTACGGCGTATGCGAAACGCGCGCCGTTTACGTGCTGGTGGTGGTTGCGTGCGCCGGGCGGTCACCAGTTTTCGTGCGCTGCGGTGGCGGAAAACGGCGCCATCGATTACAACGGGTTCCACGCATCGCTTGATTGCATTGGGGTGCGTCCCGCTGTGGTGGTTTCGGGCGCTGCGATTGCGGGCGTCGCTGCTGGCGACGGTGCTGGGGCTGCCGCGGCTTTGGGTACCGGACATGACGCCAGCGGCGTTGCTGCCGCCAGAGACGCAGGGAGTTCCGGAGCCATTCAAAACTCACCCTGCGACCAGGCATTTCTTCCCGACGCGCCGCTGCTTTCCCATGCAGGGGCAGCGTTGCGTTACGGCTTGGCGGATCAAGCGGCGCACTTGCTGCATCGTGAACACTTGCGTGCGGAAACCGCACAAGTGGCTCTTTCGGGCGGAGCTCCCAGCATAAGCGCTGTGCTTCATCTTCTTGACCAGGGAGAACTATCCGACGCCGACATCTTCCACTTGTGCAATGCAGCCATACGTCTGAGCGCTGTCAATACGGCAGCGCGCCTGGCGGACGCCCTTCCTTTCGACGCTGATCGCTTCCGGCGCTTGCTCAAAACGGCGGTGGAAAAAGGGAACGCCGATTTCACCCAACTGCTGTTGGACAAGGGTGCATCGGGCAAAGGCTTTGGCGCGGCGTATTTGAAGATGGGCGTGCGCGATGACGTTGCTCGTTGCGCGCTTATTGCCGATCCGTCGGCGGTTTTCGATTGCTGGGACGTGCTGCAGACACTTCCTTGCGTGGCTTGCTTTGCGGTGGGGCAGTGCAAAGAGCGCGGGCAGCTTGCTGTTGCGGCGCAGCTTCCCCATGTTTTGACGGTTCTTGCCCAGGCGAATGCGTTGGATGAGCTGGATGCATTGCTTTCGATTGACCAGACGGCGCAGTTTTTCGTACGCGACGATTACGCTCAAGCGCTCGATGCGGCTAAACGGGCGGGCTTTGGATCCGCTGTTGCGTTGCTTCTGGACCGTCAGGCGGCGCGATTTCATGAGCCTCGTGTGGGGGCGCGCCCCAATTTGGCGCTTTAGCCCTGTTCGCGCGGCCGTATAAGGTACAATGCCGCTGGAATGTATTGTTTGCAACCTTTTCGCGATAGTTTGATGTGTCGTTGTTTTCTGCCTGAATGCATAACGCTGAACGGGGATTTTGCTGTTTCCGGTAGAGAGTGGCGCAAACGAGTCGCGTTGATGACCCACAACGAAAGAGAAGAAGCACTATGACTGATTTTATTGAAGGACGCCGTGCGCTGGTTGAGGCGCTTCGTACCGACGTGCCCATGCGCTACGTTCTTATGGCGGACAATGTGAAGCGCGATTCGCTTATCAGCGACATTGAGCGCAAGTGCCGCCAGCGCGATATTGAAGTGCGCAAGGTGCCCAAGAAAAAGCTGGACGACATGTCGGAACGCGGCTCTCATCAGGGCGTTATGGGAGCAACAAAGCCGTTTGAGTACGTTGGCACGCGCGACATTGTGAACTCGGCGCAGGCATACGCCGAAGAGCATGATGGTCGTGCGCTGGTGGTTATCCTGGATCACATCACCGATGCGGGCAACCTGGGCGCGATCATCCGCAGCGCCGATGCTGTGGGCGCAAGTGGCGTGATCATTCCGTCGAAGCGCGGGGCATCCGTGACTGCTGCCACGTACAAGAGCTCGGCGGGTGCCGTTTCGCACGTGCCTGTGGCGCGCGTCGCTAACTTGAACGACTCCATTGAGCGCCTGAAGAAGGAAGGTTTTTGGATTGCCGCGGCAAGCGAGCAGACCGATGGCACCATTTGGGATTCCAACTTGAAGGGTAAGATTGCGCTGGTTATGGGCAATGAAAATGAAGGCGTTTCGCGTCTGGTGCTTGATAACTGCGACTTTGCCGTTGCGCTGCCCATGGAAGGCAAGGTTGGTTCTCTGAATGTTGCTCAGGCGTTTACCGCCTGCGCGTATGAGTGGCTGCGTCAGAACCGTTAATGGCTTTGACGGCTTTGCCGCCGCGAAAGCTTGAGCGATTCGTTGCTTCGTTGACCTGGGATTCCTTGCTACCGCATCGATAATGCATGAAAGGGGAGTGCGACTATGGGATTGTTTGGAAAGAATAGCGAGAATGGTTTCGGTACGTTCGTGGGTCCCGATGGACAGATGCACGTTGCTATGAAGTCGGGAAATATGACGTTCACCAATGGCGAGACGTATTTCGGCATTGGTAACAATATGGCTACCGACACTAAAGGAAACTTGTATTACGAGACGGGCGATATGGTCTTTGGCTCCGATGGAAACTCGCATATGAAGTTTGGAGATAACCCAACGTTTTTCGTGTAGGTAGCTGTGCGCAGGCATGCGTGCAAATGTCCGTGTTTGCACTTATTTTGGTGAGAATAGGAGGAATTCCAAAAAAATTGGAATTCCTCCTATTTTTCTATATCGCAGTAGAAGAGAAATAGGAGGAAATTGAAAAAAATTACATTTCCTCCTATTTTTTGGGTGTATTCGATTGATTTCGGGTGGACATCGTATGAAAAACGGCTTATTTGTTTGAAAACGCTCCGTAGAAATAGGAGGAAATGATAAAAAATCAAAATTTCTCCTATTTGCCGTTGAACTGTTTCATAAAAAATAGGAGGAAAAAGAAATAATTTCAATTTTCTCCTATTTTTCTTATCAAAAGCATCTTTTCGGGCTGCGAATACTTGTTTTCTGTCTGCATAGGGGCGCTAGCGTTCCTTTTCGTGCGCAAAGGCGTACAATAGGGCGCTATGGCAATTCAACGTAAAAAATATCTCCTGGTCGATGGCTACAACGTATTGCGCTCGGGCTCGCGTTATCGCGATATAACGGGTCCCGATTATACGCACGATGCGTTCAACCGCGCGCGCGAAACGCTCATCAAGGATGTGGGCAGCTACGCAAATGCCGGCTATACCGATGCCACCATTGTTTTCGACGGCGCGCAAAACGAAATGTCCACGGGTGCGCCGCAGCGCATTGGCGGCGTGCGCATTATGTTCTCCCCTCGGGGTGTTTCTGCTGATCACGTAATTGAAAAACTGGCATACGAATATCGCGAGCGCGGCTTGGAATGCATTGTGGTCACCAGCGACGCATCCATTCAAGACGCAACGTTTGGCGGCGGCATTGACCGCATGAGCGCGAACGGATTCTCGCGCGAAATGGAAATGCACTACGAAGATGCCTACTTGGACGAGCAGCCGGCCACGGCGGAAAAGAACACGATTGAGAGCCGTCTGGGCGCCGATGTTGTGGCCAAGCTGCGCGCACTGCGCGATGGAGGTAGCAATTAACACGCGCTGGCGAGTGCTGTTGCACGGCGTGAGCCTTTGGCAACCTGTGGGCAGGCGCGTTGGCGATTGCGCGTGTTCTACCCCGCTGCGCCGCAATCGGTCTAGCTGTGCCCGGCGCTTGTCGCCGTTTGCATCCGCATGGAAAACCCACAAAAACTTCACTACTCGTAAAAATTTTTCTTGACCTGGTGTTTTATTGCGCGTATTATAAACAATCGCGTATTTTTACCAAACCCGATGTTTCAAGGGGTGGGGAACCCCGCGGAAACAAGGAAGGAAAAAGCACTGTGACCAGGAATTATAGAACCCGCAGAAGCTTTGCGAAGATTCCCGACGTTATGGATGTCCCGAATCTGATCGCAATCCAAACGGAGAGCTTTGAGTGGTTCAAGACGGAAGGCATTCAGCAGGCTTTTGCTGACGTGGCTCCCATCGAGAACAACGCTAAGACTCTTCGCGTTGAATTTGGCGCACATCACTTTGGCGAACCGAAGCACGGCGTTGACGAATGCAAGGAGAAGGACGTTTCTTATCAGGCTCCTTTGTTCGTGGACGTGCGCTTCATCAATCTTGAGACGGGCGAAGTCAAAGAGCAGAACGTCTTTATGGGCGATTTCCCTCAGATGACTCGTCGCGGCACCTTCATCATCAA
>CAKUDT010000147.1 GCA_934645125.1 uncultured Eggerthellaceae bacterium | reverse complement strand
TACTCCAGCTTGCGCATTTCGTAGAGCCAGCGATAAATGTCCTGATGAAAGCGCATTCCTTCGCTTGTTGTCTTCGGCGGCAAATGGCGCACGCACCACTTATTGTCAAACCACAACTCCGAACCGTACATGCGCAAGTTCAGCAAGTAGTCCAAGTCTTCGCCACGCGTAATCCAAGGGTCAAACGCCAGACGTGAAAACGCCTCTTTATGAAGCGCAAGGCATCCGCCGCAAACGCTGTTCGCACGCGACAGACGCGGGCCCTCCATTGCGGAGGTGATCCACTCGTTGAAGCGCTTGCTTTGATCCCAAAAATGATCGTACCAGCGTGCCTTTTCGGGTGCCTTGTACGAGCCATTCTTGTCTAGGAAATAGCCTGTTTTCGCAACAATGGGAATGCCCTTCTTTGTGAGTTTTCCCAGGCCATACACGGCTTTCTTCATGAAATCGGGGTCTTCGATAATCTCGTCGTCGTCAACAAAGACCACCGCATCGAAACCGAAAACAGTGGCAACCACCAAGCCCAAATTGCGAATGGCGCTATACCCTACCAGGCCAATGCCTTCGTTGTACTCGGTCAGACCCAGCTGCTCCATGCGCTGGTGCACCAACGCCTGCTCAGGCGCGCCAATAACCAGACTCTGCACGCCCGGGTACTTCGATGCAACCGCCTGCACCTTGTCAGCCGCCTGCTTTTCCACCGAGCGATCGCTTGCAACCAAAATGATAACGGGAACATTCCCCTGCGCTTTTTCGATTGATTCCAAGCAGCGACCCAACTCGCCCTGCCCCGAAATGGGCGTAGCGTGATCGTATGTTGCCATTAAGCTGGGGTTTTCCTTCTGTCTGCGCGATGCAATATAGGTAGGAATAACGATTACCGGATTCATGTGCCCTCTTTTTGTGTCTATTCGTACTGCGTTTATGCTGCTTTTGCCTGCGAAAACTCGCGAAGCCACAAGCAATTATTGTAACGCCTATCTGCCTTTTTTTCGACCTTTGATGTGCTTTTGCCAGCGAGCGCGCTCTTTGCGATCGCGCGCCGATTGGCTTTCGTCTCGCAGGAACTTATACGATTTCAAGCGTTGGGCAGACACCGCGCCCTGCTCAACTGCCTGTAACACTGCGCACCCTGGTTCGCTTTCATGCTTGCAATCAGCGAATTTGCACTGCGCCGCCAACTGCTCAATGTCAGGGAATGCCGCGCCAATGCCTTCTTCGGCTTCCCACATGCCCAGACCGCGCACGCCTGGCATGTCCACAATGAAGCCGCCGCCTGGCAATGCAATGATTTCGCGCGATACCGTGGTGTGACGCCCGCGGCGATCGTTTTCGCGCACGGCACCCGTTTCTTGCACATCGCTTCCCGCCAACGTGTTGACCAGGCTCGATTTCCCCGCACCGCTCTTACCGATAAGCACGGCGGTCGTTCCTGGGGGAATGAATGCGCGCAGCTGGGAGAAACCGCCGCCGTCCACGCACGATAACGCAATGACCTGCACCGATTCTCCCGCGCAAAGCGCAACATCCTGGCAAACGCGGTCGATTTCCTGCTGATTTTGCGCCATATCGGCCTTCGTGAGCGCAACCACCACACGCGCACCCGTATCGTGCGCCAGCACCAACTCGCGCTCAAGGCGCTTCCTATTAAGCTCGGGAAGCGGCTGCGCAACAATAATCACTTCGAAGTTCGCGGCCAGCGTTTGCGAAATGGTACGCTCGGCGGGATCACGCCGCACGAACGCATTCCGACGCGGAAGAATCTCCGCGATGATAGCTTTATCGTGGGTATCGGGCCACACCACACGCACGTAATCGCCGATTACGGCGCGCATATCGCTCTCTTTCACCAGCTCAGTTGCATGTTCGCAACGCACCCGCGCGCCGTTTTCAAGCTGAACTAAAGGGAAACCGCGATCGAGCTTCACCACGCGGCCACGCGCTTCGGCGGCACCTTCGGCAGCACCTTCGGCGGCGCCCTCGACGGCAGCACCCTCGGTGGCTTCCTGCTGGAAAGAAGCACCTTCTGCGTCTGTCACCCGCGCCTCCGTTTCCGCATTTTGCGTTGCGTTTTCAGCCCGATTCATAGCCGCCTGTTCTTCTCCACCCGTCATCTAGCGCGCCTTATCCGTTATGCGCTTGTGCACGAAAATGATCAAAAGCCCGGCAAGAACGGCAATAACGCCGGGCAAGAACATCGTGACATCAAACGGATTGCTCAGCTGCGCGCCCTTTCGGACAATGGAAAGCGAGTCGGCATGGACGTCGCTCAAACCATCATGATCGGCACACGCCAAATGATACGTGCCACTCACCTGGACATATGTTCCGCGCACGTTGTATCGACCATACGTATCAATCGTATCTGCCAGAGAATTGGAGACGCAAACTTCAATCGAGGAAGGATTGTATTGCTCCGCGGCGCCCTTCTTCAGCGAATACAGCGTAATCCAACTGCTGTCCGATCCAACGCCGGCACTCCTACGATCGCCCACGACCTCGCCCGTTATCACTACCGTGGTGTTGTCGTAGAAAACGTCGGCAGTCGCCAATGCCTCGATAGAGGTGTCATATAGAAATGAGCCATCGGGAATCTGACGCTCATCAACATAGTTGTGCGATTCGGGACTGTCGCCTTCGCCTAAGTCTTCCGCCAAGGCGCACGCAGGAAAAGCCAGCGCAAAAGCGAGCGACATCAAAGCAACTACCAGGTATTTTGCAAGTTTTTCCAAACCTGCAGTCCTTTCCTGAACTCGATTATCTACCGTTATCGTGCTCCGATCCGCCTCACAGCGCCCAGAACAGCCCGTCCTTCGCCAGCCCATTACACGCGAATCCTTCGACGATGCGGAACAACCGAAACCGCAATCTTTACCACCAAGGCAATCAGTGTGATGAACTCAAGACGACCTGCCCACATTTCCAGAATATAGACCATTTCCAACCACGTTGGCATACCTGGCCCAGCAATTCCCACAATTACGCCGCCGTTACTAGCCATGCAAACCGATTCGTAAATGGCCTGCAGTGCGTCATAACCCGCCGCAATACCCGCAAGCGCGCCAATCGTGTACGTCACAGCATACAACATGAAAATCGTCATGGCTTCCTCGGCGTTTTCCGAGGTCAAACGCTGACGCCCCAGGTGGTAGTAATCCACAATCACACGCGCGCTATCGGGGGAAAGAGTTTCCTTCACGCGCACCACAATAGCCTTGAAAATGAAGCCAATGCGACTGAGCTTGATACCGCCAGCGGTGCTTCCCGTGCCGCCGCCCACGCCCATGGCAATAGCCAAAAGCAGGAAGCATCCCGAGGTGAACACTGTAAGAATCTCGTTCGACGTGACGTTTTGGAAGCCCGTTGTGGTAAACGACGAGATAATCATGAACAGGCCGCAGCGCATCATCGTGGGCAAATTCGAGAAATTCGTGCTTGCCGCCATGGATGCCGCAAACACCGCCACCAGCACCACCAGCCATAGAACCATCGTTCTGATTTCCACGTCTTTGAAGAAGCTCTTCACGTGTCCGTTCCAAACCTCCAGGTGAAGCGTGAAGTTGATGGCGCCGCACAACATGAGCAGCATGAGCACGCATTCAAGAAAGAACGAATGGTAATAGTAGATGCTCTCGCTGGTGGGTGCAAAACCGCCCGTCACGAAACCGGAAAGCGAAATCCAGAATGCATGCAGAAGCGCACGCAGCGGCTCCATGCCCAGAAAAATACCAAGAACCGTGATGATTGCCGTGCCAATAAGCACAAACACCAAGGTCACTTTCGTAATAAGCCGCGCGGTCTGCACAATGTTTGGCACCATATGCTCCGAGCGCGCCTCGGCCGAATACAGACTTGCGCCGCCGCCCTTGCCGAAAATGCCCAGCGAAAGCGCCACCACAATCAAGCCCAAACCGCCCACAAAATGCATAAGGAAGCGGAACATGTTATCGGTGTAAGACAGGTGGTCCAAATCGCAGATGATAGACGCACCCGTGGTGGTCAGGCCCGATACGGCATCGAAAAGCGCATCGGCATACGAAGCAAAATGCCCCGAATAATACAGGGGAATGGTGGCGATGAACGCCAGCACAATCCAGACCAGGCCCGTTACCGCCAACGCTTGCTGGCGCGACAAACGGCGCGGGTTCAAATAGAGCATACGCAGCGCGCCGCCAACAACCAAGCTCAGGCCGCCGGTAAACAGATAGCGCGAAGCAGGCTCCCATTCTTGCAGCACAAGCGCCATAAGAAACGGAATGAAATACATAACCGACGACACCATAATGAGCACGCCCAAATAATGCCCAATAATGCGAACGTCTTGCAGGGAGAATCGCTGCCACATACTTATTTCGCCTCAACCATCTGCGCTTACACCAACACCAAACGCACGGCAATAAAGACAACCCACAGCACCACCAGAAGCGCCGCCAAAAACAGCATGACAATGCATACCCCTTCAGCAGGCTTGATGCGTTCAACGGCCATAGTATGTCGAGCTCTTCTTTTCATGGCACGTATTATAAGCGTTGCGCCTGCAATTGATGTCAAATTACCCCACCTTTTGTCAACAT
>CAKUDT010000146.1 GCA_934645125.1 uncultured Eggerthellaceae bacterium | reverse complement strand
GCGTTGTCCAGCACAACAATGGTAATGTCATGCTGGTTGTATACCGCATTTGCCACGCCCGTCATGCCGCTGGCAAAAAACGTGGAGTCGCCAATAAACGCAAGCGCCTTTTTGCCCGGGTCAACAAGGGAAAGCCCCTGCGCCATGGTAATGCCCGCACCCATGCACAAGCACGTATCCACGGCATCAAGCGGCTTTGCATTGCCCAACGTGTAGCAGCCAATATCGCCGCAGTACGTGGCAGGCGTCTTGCCCAACGCACGCTTCACAGCGTAGAAGCTGCCACGATGCGGGCAGCCAGGGCACAGCACCGGCGGACGCACCGGCAGCGGATCGGTCTTCGATTCATACAGAACCGCCGGCTCATCAGGACCGCAGCTCGGAACGCCCAGGTAGCACGCCAGACGAGCCGCAAGATCATCCACGTCATTTTCGCCGGCTGCACGAACTTCATCCGTAACGCGACCATGCACGTTGTAGCCCAAGTGACGCAAGCCAGCCAAGCGCAAAAGCTCATCTTCCAGAACGCCATCAAGCTCTTCGATTACCAGAATATCGGTCAAACCCTGCGCGAACTCCAGCACCGCATCTTGCGGGAAGGGGTATGGCAAGCCAATCTGCATGAACTTATACGCAGGAACGAATGCACCCTGCTCAGCAGCGCGTTTCTCAATCATCCGCAATGCTTCGCGCACATACGCCGCGCTTACGCCGCCGGCAACAATGCCCGAAATCGGGTCGTGCGCCTCTTTTTCGCCACCGCGCACCACGGGGTTGAACGCCGCAGCAAGCGGGCCATGCGAGAACTCGGCTCCTATCTCGGGCAGGCGCTTGTTGATGTCGTGATGCGCCGCAAACGCGCGAGCAGGGAAAATAACCCACTTGGAGTCACGCACGAAACCCTCTTCGGGCACAGCGCGCGCCACCGTGTGGTCGGCCACATCGAAAAACGCCGATGCGTGGCAAATGCGCGTGGTGGGGCGCACAATAACAGGCGTGTGATAGCGCTCGGAAAGCTCGAACGCCTCTTTCATCATGGCAAAGCCCTGTTCAGGGGTCGAGGGATCAAGCACGGGCACTTTCGCGAACGCCGCATAGCGACGCGTATCCTGCTCGGTCTGAGAAGAGATGGGACCGGGATCATCGGCCACGTACAGCACCATGCCGCCCTTGATGCCCACATAATTCACGCACATCAGCGGGTCGCTTGCCACGTTCATGCCCATTTGCTTGCAGGTATACAGCGTGCGCGCGCCCGCATACGAAGCGCCCGCCAAAAGCTCAAGCGCGGCTTTCTCGTTCGTGGACCACTCCACGTGCACGCCTTCTGCTGCGCCCTGCGCATGAAGCTTGGCGATGGTTTCCACCACTTCAGAAGATGGCGTTCCGGGGTATCCCGCCACCACACGCACGCCCGCCTCAAGCGCCGCATGGGAAAACGCCTCGTTTCCCATCAAGAACTTTTTCATTGCGCTTCTCTCTTCTCTTTCCGATTCGCGCTTTTACGTTTCATTTGGCCTGTTGGCAGCCGAAGGGTCCTGCGGTCGAGCGGTCTACAGCCGAAGGGTCCTGCGACCCCGCAAACCACACGATTCGCAGCTCGCTCGCAACCAAAACCGCAACCGAGCCACCGCCGCGGTTGGGCCGCCATTGGCGCAGTACAGCCGCACCGCAGTCGCAACCCGCAGGATTGCAAGCGTTATTTCGCCATGTCCGCTTTGAAGTCGATGATCTTCTGACGCGCGGTATCGCAACCCGTACCAAGCATCTGAACAGCCAAAATGGCGGCATTCTTGGCGCCGTTGATGGCAACGCATGCAACAGGAACACCGCTGGGCATCTGCACCATGGACAGCAGGGAGTCCAAGCCACCCAAGTCGCTTGTCTTCATGGGAACGGTGATCACGGGGCCCGGCGTGTACGCGGCAACAACGCCACCCAAGTGCGCCGCTTTACCCGCAGCAGCAATGATGACTTTCATGCCGCGCTCGTGCGCACCGGCTGCCCACTCATGCACTTCCAGCGGCTTGCGATGCGCGCTCGCAATCTTCAACTCATAGGGAACACCGAAGGCCTCGAGCTGATCCATGCAAGGTTGCATGGCCGGCAAATCGGATTCGCTTCCCAAAATAACGCCTACAACAGCGGTTTTACCCTCTTCGTGACAATTTCCCATAACGCTTCTCCTTTTTTCAATCGTGACAAATTACCCCACCTTTTGTCAACAAAACCCTTGGCAGAAGGCGGCGAGATTCGTTTTGTCGTGCTCGCGCATTCCAAAGCCCGCGCAATCAATCACTGCATGCTCGGGCGCGCTCCACGCATTTTTTGCTGTGCTTATTGTACCCGTTAGCTTGCGTCAGAAAGGGCAGCACGCCACGCAATCAGGTAATCAACCCATTCGCCATACGATTGGGCGCCTTCCTGCTGGCCAAACGTCTTCAGATACGCATCGTTTACCGCTTGGCCCGCTTCAGAAACGGTGCCACTATACGCGGTGTAATGATCGCTTGTTTGCAGCATATCGCGAATGACCAGCGCTTTTTCGTCAGTAACGTTATCAGCGCTCAAAAGCTGCTCCGCCGACGACAGGTAGTTTTCCGCTAACGCGTTGAAGCACGCCACAAACGCGCGGTAATAACCGGAGTAAGTGAAGTTGGGATCACTGCTTGCCGAGCATGCCATGAACGCCGCGAAATTCGCTTCCTCTTCGGCGGCAATGCCCAGACGATGAGCCGCTTCGTGGCACATGTTGAACGCAAGCGTGGTAGGAGCGCAGTCCTCGGGAACGTTTGCCTCGCCCGTTAGGGGAATGAAAATGCCGTCCGACCCCGTATACAGCAACGCGTCTCCCAAAAGCGAGAGCCGCTTGACAGGTGCCGTGGAGCCGTTGAACACATCGTGTTGGGAAGCAAGTGGTGCAAACGCAGCACCGCCTTCTGCCGCTAGATCATCGAACGATGCGGGAATTACCTGGGCTGTTTCGGAGTCGCGCTGCACTTGTGCTGCGTACGATGCCGCCTGCTGCCAATAATAATCCGTAGCGTCATACAGCTCTTCAGCCGTGTATTCTCGCACGTCAAGGTCAATTTCTTGGGACAACGGCGGCGCGTAGTGGTTCAGCGCCCAGCCGCACACCACCACCGTGGCCAGCGCGGAAACAACTAAAAGCACGCGCGAGAACCACGCCAAAAGCGACTTGCGATGCGCCACGCAATACACCAGCGAGACAACCGCCAGCGCAACCAGCGCCACCAATAAGAAATCGCACACGGAAACAGAAGGTGAAAGCGCGCTGGTCAGCGATGCGAGCGCGGCCATAAACGTGCGCGAAGCCACGCGATACATCGGAAAGAACGCTTCGCCGTAAACGCTGAAAAGCGCCACCGATCCCACCATGACCAGCAGCAACACTACCGTTATGGCAAAACGCCGGGTCGTCCCCTTCGTCATGACCGCTTTCATCCCCTTCCGTTTTCGCATCTGCGTCGCAAACGCTCGCACGCGCCCGCGCGCACAACTGCATCACGAACACACCCGCAGCCGCCCACGCCCGCACGACCGTCGCCGCTCACATGTTCTTTTCGCAAATTATCGAACATACAGCACGCCTCAAACAGGTCACGCGTGAAAATGCAGGAAAAGAAAAGAGGGCATCAACGCCCCGAAAAAACAGCCAGGAGACCACCGTGAACTACCACAACGTACATCTTGCCGAAAGCGCTATGGTTGCGCCGAGTGCATGCCTTGTAGGCTCCGTTGAAATCGGCGAAAACGTTACCGTCATGCATTCCGCCAGTGCGCGCGGCGATTACGAAGGACACATTGTAGTAGGCGATCGCACGAACATGCAAGAGCACGTCTGCATCCATGTTGACCTGCACGGATTGTGCCAAATTGGAAAAGGCGTGACGATTGGCCATGGTGCCATTCTGCACGGGTGCACCGTGGGAGACGAAAGTCTGATTGGAATGGGCGCCACGGTGCTTGATGGCGCCGTTATTGGCAGCCATTGCCTGATTGGCGCTGGCGCGCTGGTGACTGGCACGGCGAACATCCCCGATGGCATGCTTGCAATTGGTGCGCCTGCACGCCCGGTGCGTCCGCTTACGCCACAGGAAATAGAGCGCGTGTCAAAAGGCGGCGCCGAGTACCAAGAAATCGGTGAAGAAATGACTGAACAGGGGCTTCTTTTCCGGGGGCTGGAAAACATACGCGCCAACTGCCCGCAAGTTGCCCTTGCGTAACAGCTAGCGCGCAAAATAGCATCTTCAGCGCTTGGACGCCCTATTCGAGTGCTGCATCCAGATATCACACCCAAACACAGCGCCCAATCTGCGGCTAAACGCTTAATCGGTTAGGCAAAAGCATGTTTCGCCTAACCGATTTTTTTACAAAAAACAGACAGCACTATCCCTTACTCCTTGCGCGTCCTTCTTGCCAGAACCACCGCACCGGAAACACACGCGGCCATCAGCAGAACCGCAACGCTCACCAGGGCCGCGGTGTTATCGCCCGTCTGGGGGATGGTCTTGCCATCCGCAGCAGGCTTCGTCTTGTCATCGGCACCAGGTTTGGGCTTG
>CAKUDT010000145.1 GCA_934645125.1 uncultured Eggerthellaceae bacterium | reverse complement strand
GGTCTTGGCGCTGGCAAATAAGGAGTCGCTGGTTGTGGGCGGCGACTTGATTATGCCCTTGGCTGCGCAGCTTGATGCGCGCGCGGGGCACGCGGGCGCTCTTATGCCGATTGACTCCGAACATGGCGCAATCTATCAGTGCCTTTTAGGGGAGGATCCTAAAGAAGTTGCAAAGCTGTGGGTCACGGCATCGGGTGGACCGTTTCGCGGTAAGGCAGCGGCGGAGTTGAAGGACGTTACTCCTGCTCAAGCGCTTGCGCACCCCACGTGGAATATGGGTGCAAAGATAAGCATTGATTCTTCCACCCTGATGAACAAGGGACTGGAAGTTATTGAGGCGCATCATTTGTTTAATATGCCGTACGACAAGATTGAAGTGGTGGTGCAGCCGCAAAGTGCCATTCATTCCATGGTCGAGTTCACCGATGGAAGCGTTAAGGCTCACTTGGGAACAACGGACATGCGTATTCCCATCCAATTTGCGTTATCGTTCCCTGATCGTTGGGAAACGCCTGTTCAGCCACTTGATTTCCGTACGCTGGGGTCGCTTGAGTTCGCATCACCCGATGAAAAAACGTTTCGTTGCTTGGCGCTTGCTCGCCATGCGGGTACGGTGGGCGGTACGCTGCCGTGTGCGATGAATGCTGCGAATGAGATTGCCGTGGCGGCGTTTTTAGGTGAGCAATGTTCGTATTTGGGCATTGCCGATTGCGTTGAGACGGTTATGGAAGCTCACCAGACGCAAGCAGTTGAATCGCTTGAGCAGCTTGAAGAAGTAGACGCATGGGCGCGCGCTCAGGCGCGGCGTGTGTTGGGGCTGTAGCGGCTTTGTTGTGTTCCCCTGGATTTTTCCAAGACTGCGCTCTTTACAGAGTTTCCCCAGGTAGAATTCTAATAGAAACCTGGTGAAAGGATTTTTCTGCATGGATATTCTTCTGATGCTGGTATACGTGTCGCTTCTTTTGGGGTTGCTGGTCATCATCCACGAGGGCGGTCATTATCTGGCGGCGCGTGCATTTGACGTACGCGTGACCGAATTCATGGTGGGCTTTCCCGGTCCGGGCTTGAGCATTCGCCACGGCGAGACACGTTTCGGCGTGACGTGCGTGCCGTTGGGAGGCTATGCGCGTGTGTGCGGCATGGAAACTGGACCCATGAGCCCGTACCTGCAAATGACGCTTGCGGCCATGTATGCACGCGGAACAGCGGAAATGGAAGATATTGCGCGTGATTGCGGCATTTCCGACGATGAAGCGCTAAAGGCGCTGGACGAGCTGGTGGAATGGGGCTGCTTGACGGGTCCCAAGAAGAAAGATCAGTACAATACGTATCGTTTGGTTGACGTGCGCCCCACGCGCCGGCAGATCAAGAATTCGGAAAAAGCGGGGCTTCCCGTTCCCGTGGCATACGAAGAAGGTCAACCGCGTCCTTGTGAAGACGCAAAAGCCCTGTTTGAGCACGAGTACAAGCAGCAGTACCGTTCTCTTCCTTTTTGGAAACGTTCGGTGATTTTGCTGGCAGGCATTGCGGTGAACTTGGTTTTTGCCGTGCTGGCATTCGTGGTTGTGTATTCGATTCTAGGCTTTGACGTTCAAAATACGGATACGGGCGAAATCACGCATCGTACGCTGAACCCGTTGCAGTCTATCGCCGTGGGATTCAATTACATTGTGATGGTTGCACAGGCTATTTTGAACTTGTTTAACCCGGCAACGGCGGCGGAAACCGTGTCGCAGTCGTCCTCGATTGTGGGCATTGCGATTATCTCCAAAACAGCTGCCGAGCAAGGATTTGAAACGTTTCTGCTGTTCACGGGCATGATTTCTGTTTCGTTGGGTTTGATGAACCTGCTTCCCATCACGCCGCTTGATGGTGGCCGCTTCGTTATTGAAATCTACCAGCGCATCACGCACCGTCTTGCATCCGAGCGCGCGCTGAACGTTATCACGTCGCTGGGTATGTGCTTTATTCTGGTGCTGTGCGTGGTGATGATCGGGCAAGATGTCATGCGCATCTTCGATGGCTTCTGGAGTCAATAGCTGCCAGTTGCGGATGCATTAGTGTGTTTTTCTGGATGAGCCTTAAACTGGAGTAAAATAGTCAGGTTCGACTAATTTAGGGGTGCATTTGCGCCCTGTATGCGCATGCGTGTAAAACGCAAGAAAGCGCAGTTGAGAGGCTTATAGATGGATTTTGTATCCGCTTTGGACGCGGTGGATGCCTTTGTGTGGGGCCCGCCGATGATCGTGCTTTTGCTGGTGTGCCATGTGTATACCACCATTCGCACAAAGGGCATTCAGCGAAAGCTGCCGCTTGCCCTAAAGCTTTCCATTTCTTCTGATGACCAGGCAAAAGGCGATATAACGAACTTTGGCGCGATGGTTACTTCGCTTGCGTCCACGCTGGGAACCGGTTCTATTGTGGGCGTTGCCACGGCGGTCTTGTCGGGCGGTCCGGGCGCTGTTTTATGGATGTGGCTCACGGGCGTTTTGGGCATGGCCACAAAATACACGGAAGTGTTCATTTCCATGAAGCATCGCACCATGGACTCGAAGGGCGAGATGATGGGCGGCGCCATGCATGTGTGGGAGCAGCGTTTCAAGCGCCCCGATGGCAGCGTTCCTTGGTGGGCGAAATTTGCCGCTATTTGGTTCAGCGTTTTTGCGTGCTTCACGATTTTCGGTATTGGCTCTGCGGTGCAAACCAGCGCGATGACCAGCGTAATTTCTGCGAACTTCGATGTTTCCAAAGCTGTGGTGACGTTTGTGATCATTGGGTCTGCTGCGCTGATTGTGGTGGGCGGCCTGAAGAACATTTCCGGCATTTGCACGAAGCTTGTGCCGTTTATGGGCGGTGCCTATATTCTGGGCTGCTTGTACATCTTGATAACGAATGCGTCGTTTCTAGGCGAGACGATTTCCCTTATTTTCGAGTGCGCATTCACGCCGCGCGCTGCATTTGGCGGCGCGGTTGGAAGCGGCATTGTTACGGCACTGCAGTTTGGCTGCGCGCGCGGTTTGTTCTCCAACGAAAGCGGTTTGGGTACGGCGCCGATTGTCTCTGCGGCGGCGGCTTCCAAGAATCCGGCTCGTCAGGCGTTGGTGGCTATGACGGGCGCGTTTTGGTGCACGGTGGTCATTTGCCTGCTGAGCGCTCTGGTCATGGTAAGCACGCTGGTGGCGCATCCGGAGATTATGGCATCGGGCGCGGTGGTAGATGGCACCACGCTGGCAAACGAGGTATTCGGCACCATTCCGTATGTGGGAAAACCTGTGCTTATGCTGGGCATTTTATGCTTCGCTTATTCCACGATCATCGGCTGGAGTTATTATGGCGACCGTGTTATCACGTATTTGGTCGGGCGCAAGTGGGTGCCGTTCTATATTGTGCTGTATCTGCTGATGGGCTGCCTGGGCGGCGTGGGCGTGGGCGACATTGCGTGGACGGCCACCGACATTGCCAATGCCCTTATGGCGTTGCCGAATATTATCCTGGTATTTCTTGTTGCGGGAACTGTGGGCAAAGAAACGCAGCATTACGTGTATGATGGAAACATCGACGAAGAATGCACCGACCCTATACCGCAATGCCTCGATCTCTGATTGTTGACAAATTACCCCACCTTTTGTCAACAAGGGGAAGGGTCCGGCGGCTGGCGCGGTGCGGCCTGCAGCCGCGAGGCTGGCGAAGCGTTCGGCGCTTGGCGGGCTGCGGCCGATGGGGCCGTTGACATGGGAAGACGCGCGAACGGAAAGGAGCGCTATGAAACCGAATGAGAAAACGCATCAGGTGCTGGTGGGCAATGCGGCGTTTCGCGCGGCGGGGCGCGCGGTGCCGTTGGGTGGCGGTGCTCCCGTGGTGGTGCAATCCATGCTGAACGCGCCTGCCGAAGATGCGGCTGCGAACTTGGCGCAAATCGAGCGACTTGCTGCAGCGGGTTGCGAAGTGGTGCGCATGGCGGTTCCGCGGCTTGATTGCCTGGATGTCTTCCAGGAAGTGTGCGCGGAAAGCTCTCTTCCTGTGGTTGCGGATATTCATTTTGATGCACGAATCGCTATCGGCGCAGCTCAACGCGGCGCGGCGAAGCTGCGCATCAATCCGGGAAACATCGGCGGTTTCGAGAAAACTAACGAAGTGATCGAAGCGGCGCGCGAAGCGGGCATTCCCATTCGCGTGGGCGTGAACGCGGGGTCGCTTGACAAGGAGCTCGCCGCGCGTGATGACCTGACGCTTCCCCAGAAATTGGCGCAAAGCGCTGCCGATTACGCGGCGTATTTTGAAAGCCGCGATTTTCGCGATGTGGTGGTGTCCGCAAAGGCGCACGATGTGGTTGCCACGATTGAAACGTATCGGCTGTTGTCTGAGCGCATTCCGCAAACGCCGCTTCATATTGGCGTTACCGAGGCGGGTACGCTGTTCCAGGGCATCGTAAAAAGTGCCGCTGGCCTGGGTATTCTGTTGGAGCAGGGAATTGGCGACACGCTTCGCATTTCTCTGACCGATGATCCCACGCAGGAAGTGCGCGCGTGTTGGGCGCTGTTGAACGCGCTGGGGCTGCGGCATAGGGGCGTAGAGCTTATCAGCTGCCCCACGTG
>CAKUDT010000144.1 GCA_934645125.1 uncultured Eggerthellaceae bacterium | reverse complement strand
GCGTAAGGCCCGAAGCCAACATGGCGGAAACCAGCGCGATGGGAAAGCCCGTTGCCTTCGACGCCAGCGCGGAAGAACGGCTGGTGCGGGGGTTGATTTCGATGATGATGTCGCGGTCGTTTACGGGGTCGTGCGCCCATTGCACGTTGCAGCCGCCAATAACCTGCACGGCGTCAACAATGCGATAGGACTTTTCCTGCAGGCGATCGATGGTTTCCTGCGCGATGGTTTGCATGGGGGCCGCGCAGAACGAGTCGCCGGTGTGCACGCCCATCGGGTCGATGTTCTCGATGGTGCATACGGTGATCATCTGGCCTTTTGCGTCGCGGACCACTTCGTATTCCAGCTCTTCCCAGCCAAGGACGCTCTCTTCAACCAGAACTTCGGTTACCGGGGAAGCTGCCAAGCCGCGCGCGACAACGGTTTTGAGCTCTTCAACGTTGTACACCAGGCCGCCGCCCGTGCCGCCCATGGTGTAGGCGGGGCGCAAAACGCAGGGGTACCCCAGGCGGCTGGCAATTTCAACCGCTTCTTCCACCGTGTGGGAAACTTCCGAGCGCGCCATTTCAATGCCCAGCGAGTTCATGGTGTCTTTGAACGCCTGGCGGTCTTCGCCGCGCTCGATGGCGTCAACCTGCACGCCAATAACTTTCACGTTGTATTTGTCCAGCACGCCGGCTTCGTTCAGCGCGGAGCACAGGTTCAGGCCGGACTGTCCGCCCAGGTTGGGCAGCAGCGCGTCGGGACGCTCTTTCTCGATGATTTGCGTCAGACGCTCCACGTTCAGCGGCTCAATGTAGGTGACATCGGCCGTGTCCGGATCGGTCATGATGGTTGCGGGGTTGCTGTTCACCAGCACAATTTGGTAGCCCAGCGCGCGCAGCGCCTTGCATGCCTGAGTGCCGGAATAGTCGAATTCGCACGCCTGACCAATAATGATGGGGCCAGAACCAATAATCAGAACTTTATGGATGTCGGTGCGCTTACCCATGCGGATTCCTCCTTGGATGTTCTTAGTGCAAGATGCTAAATCTTCCATATTATAAAGATTTGTTCGCAATGAATTTGTTAAATGATGATGAAACACAAGAAATAATAAAGATTGTTCGGGTGGAGCGTGGTTTGCCGGCGCGGAAGACGCGCGAAAGGAAGGGGGATGGCGGTCGGATTGGTTGCGGGGTCGGGGCGCGCGGCGCTTGGAATTGCGCCCAGGGTCGCAGGGCGTGCGGGCTTGGTGAAGCACCCGGCGTGGTGGCGCTTGCGGGGCGCGACGCGGGATGAATGAAGGCCTTGGCGTTGCGGCGCCGGGTGGCGATGTGGGCTGTGGGGCGTGACTGCATAGCCGCGGTCGACTTACGGAGGGCGTCGGGCGGAGGGGCCCGCGCTGGGGCGTTGGGTCTCTGGTACGCGTTTGCTTCGGCGTTGCATCGACGGTGCGGTTTCGGTCGCGGACCACCTGGCAACGGCGGCGCCGGGCGCCGGATCTGCGCTGAAAAAACGTTAGAGAAAGTTGAAAAATCTTCTTGCAATAGCGAAACGGTTTCGTTAGAATACTTCCTTGCTACGCGGGCGTGGCGGAATCGGCAGACGCGCTGGCTTCAGGTGCCAGTGGGGGCAACCCCGTGAAGGTTCAAATCCTTTCGCCCGCACCATTTAAATGTTACAGGCTGACGGAAACCCCGTTGGCCTGTTTTGTTTTTTCGGACTTCAAGGCGGCGCGGCTGCTTTTTCCAGCTCGAATTCCTTCGCTTCGTTCGTCCTTCGCCGCCCATTTTTCCGTATCTTTGGATTTCCCGTGTTCAGCCTGTAAAATTCTTGCCAAGTTTTGCGTGCGCCTGTGCGGGAAGGCACCGAATGATTAATAATGCCAATTCGAAAAATACAGGGTGCTGAGTAATGTGGTTTCGAGCGTCATGAACGCTGGATTACGATGGCAAGCCGCGTGCTTGGGCGTGTTGCTTTTCATCGATGTACCATGCGCGAGTATGTGCGGCATGCGCGATCCAGAAGCTTAAAGCACCAGTTCAAGCGTGGTTTATTCGCGGATATCATGGTAGTGAAGCAGAAAGTCGAGTTGGGTAGTACTTTGAATAAGCATATTGAGCGTGCTGAGCGTGTTAATAATAGTGAGTATATCGAGAACAGCGGAGTAAAAACTGCGGACGCGATTGCGGCGAGCGTCGTGGGTGCGGCAAGTGGCGTGATCGAGAATGCGATTGCGACGAACGTCGCGCGCGCGGCAAGCAGCGTGACTGCAGGTACGATTGCGGCGAACGGTGCAGATGCAGCAGGTGGTGCAAGCGAAGCACCCAAAGCACGCAAAGTGAAGAGATCCGGCAGCACCATGCGAAGTCTTTTGTGCTTGGCAATGGGCGGCTTCGCTTTGGGCTTCGCCGAATTCGCCATGATGGGCATCCTCCCCAGTGTGGCGCAGGGCATGGATGTAAGCATCCCGTATGCTGGCAACTACATTTCGGCATATGCGGTGGGCGTGTGTTTCGGCACGCTGTTTTTGGTGTTCGGTCACAATATTTCGCCTAAGAAGCTTCTGTTCTTTTTCGCGGTGCTCATGGTGCTGGGAAATGGAATGGCTGCAATAGCACCCAATTCACCTGCGCTTTTGGTGGCTCGCTTTGTGGCGGGCTTGCCGCATGGAGCATATTTCGGCGCTGCCACGCTCGTGGCAAAGGAGCTGGCGGAGCCAGGCAAGCAGGCGCAAGCGGTTAGCACTATGGTGCTGGGGCAGACGGCGGCGAACATGGTTGGCGTGCCGTTTGGTACATTGCTTGCGGAGTTTATTTCGTGGCGCGCCGCGTTCGCGTTTGTGGCAGTGTGGGCGGCGGTGGCCTGTTTCTGCTTAGCGCGATTCATCCCTGGGACGGTTCGCATTGCGCAGACGACCATGACGGGACAATTCTCCTTTTTGCGATCCCCGCGCCCCTGGTTTGTGCTAGGTGCCGTTTTCGCAGGTAATATTGGTATTTTCTGCTGGTGGAGCTATGTGAGTCCCTGGTTTATGAACCTGGGTGGCTTTTCGAGCCAAAATCTTCCTGCGCTGCTTATGCTGTGCGGCTTTGGCATGGTTTTAGGTTCGCTTGCGGGCGGACGCTGGGCGGATAAGATAACGCCAGGACGCATGGCGGCGGCTGGACAAGCGCTTTCATGCGTGGCGTTGCTGCTCATCTTTTTCGTGACGGGTCCTTTTGCGTGCGCCGTCGCAGCGTTTTTGTGCAGCTTTGCCATGTTCTCCATGAGCAGCCCTCAGCAGCTTTTGATGGTGAAGGTAGGTGCCGGCGGTGGTGAGATGATTGGGTCCGCATGTGTGCAGGTGGCGTATAACGCAGCGAATGCGATAGGCGCCCTGGTGGGACAGTCGGTGCTGAATGCGGGTGCCGCGTACAATTATCCCAGCTTGGCGGGCGCTCCTTTTGCTGCAACCGCGGCAGTATTGTTGCTGGTCTTTGCGCTGCGATTCGAGTATGCTGCAGGCGGGGACCGTGACAAGCGCTTTTCCCGTGCGGTTCGCGCTGGTCGCGCAGAGAGCGCGGCTGGCCGCAGTTAGCTGCTTTCGCTCTTGTGGGTGCTTCTTTTTTTCTTAGCCACCTCTCTCGGTTTTTTGTCTCCCTGCTGCAGGGTGCGTGACGCGTGGGGCCCGTTCTGCTTTTGACTTATTTCTGGAAAACTGTCAAAAAATGCTAGTAAGTGTGATGAAATTGCTGCGCTAAGACGCTTTCGGTGCGTAGCGATGTGTTGATGCTGGCGTTTCCCCGGGTCGCGGTTGATTGATTTTGCGACCTAGGTGGAGTGTGCTTCTCCGCATCACGCTTACTTCAATTTTTTGACAGTTATTTCAAAATATCTCGAATTTAATGCCTTGTTGCTTTTCTTGGGGAGGACGTTGAGAGGTGCTTGTTGAAAAATAGCCCTCGAACTCGGGCAAATCGACGATTGGGAGTGGTTTGCCCGTGCGGATTGCTTCGTTTCAGGGTGTCGCAAGGGGTGTCTCGAAATGAGCTCTCCCGTTTTTCGCGGGTCAGACTCAATACTGAAGTTGGATGCGGTGCAGGAACGAAAACCCGACCACCGAATATCGTCGATTTGCCCGAATTTGCACCCGTTTTTCCAACAACAGGGTCGCGGCGGAAGCGAAATTGGGGTCTTCCGCCAATTGCAATCGAGGTGGCTTGCGGGTTTGGGGGGTTGCGATAGGTGCGAAATGGGGGCTTCGCACCTATCGCTGATCGAAAACTGCTGCGACTGAATGTCGTCAGCGCGTTTGCTCAGTAAATAATTAGCTAACAACTTCGATTGGCGTGCCGGCAGTCACGGTGCCGCCTTTAATCACGCGCGTGAACACGCCCTCGTGCGGCATGATGCACTCGCCCATAGTGTAATAAATGGCGCAATGGGAATGGCATTCTTTGCCGATTTGGGTAAGTTCCAAAATCGCATCTCCGCAGGTAAAACGCGTACCTAGGGGGTATGATTTCAAATCGCCCAAACCCTCGACAATAAGATTTTCACCGAATGACCCGTTTTGAACATCGGCACCGCGCGCCTTGAACGCATCGATGGGCTCTTGCGCCAGAAGGCTTACCTGCCTGTGCCAATTGCCAGCGTGGGCATCGCCCGCAATGCCGAAATCGGGAACCAGGACTACGC
>CAKUDT010000143.1 GCA_934645125.1 uncultured Eggerthellaceae bacterium | reverse complement strand
CTATTATTGCCGAAGGCGGCCTGCCGGGTGATGCTGTGGGCGTTGCGATTGGCTGCCCTTATACGGTGGACGAAGACGGTAACTACACGTTTGACGAGGAAGTGCTGTTCTTGGGCGATGCCCCCAACTATGCCATCAACCTTGAGCCGGCGGAAGACTGGATGCCCGAAGAAGAAGAAGAGTAGTCCTGCGCGCCCGCTGCGGCCGTTTTGATTTTGCGTTGCGAACTGAGCCCGACCGATGCTCGTGCAGCGAATGGCTGCATTGGACGATTAAAGTATCAAGTAGTAACCCCGCTGAAGTAATTCGGCGGGGTTTTTCGTGCAATTTTGCATTTTGTAGTTTTTTGTAGACGGATTGATAGCGTTTTGGCCCGATTTGATAGCTTTTTGTTAGAACGTGAAGGTATGGTGAATCTGTAAAAGTTCAGAAAAATGCAGCTTGAACGGCAGATTCTAATTTGCTAGAATATTTAGGCTAATCCTGCTTCGGGGGTTTTGCCTTTGTCGCCCGAAGCCGTACAGTCCAAAGGAGGTGAGCTGATGAAGGCTTATGAACTGCTGTTTTTTGTCGCACCGAATATCGACGAAGAATCCCGTCTTGCAGCAATGAAGCGTGTTGAGAACACCATCGCAGAAGGCAATGGTGTGATTGATACTGTCACTGACTGGGGCAAGCGTAAACTTGCTTACGAGATTAACGGCCAGACCGAGGGTGAATATACTCTCGTCGATTTTCATGCAAATCCCGCTAGCATTGCTGAACTGAATCGCGTTCTGCGCATCACCGACGCTATCGAGCGTCACATGATCGTGGCCCGCGCTGATCGCGACTAGTGATTGATTAGGTGAAATTTCACCAAGCATGAAAAGAGGAAGACATGAGCATTAACAGAGTAATCATCAGTGGTAATTTGACGCGCGATCCTGAGCTTCGCAACACGGCTGGTGGCGTTTCTATTCTTGGTTTTGGCGTAGCGGTTAACGATCGTCGTCGCAACGCTCAAACAGGTGAATGGGAAGACTATCCGAACTACATTGACTGCACCATGTTCGGTGCACGTGCGGAAAGCCTTTCTCGCATTCTGACCAAGGGTATGAAGGTCTCCATTGAAGGAAAACTTCGCTGGAGCCAGTGGGAGAAGAAGGACACGGGCGAAAAGCGCAGCAAGATTGAAGTGATTGTGGATGAACTGGAGTTCATGAGCAGTCGCAACGGCGGCGGTGCGGGTGATTATAGCAATGGCGGTTCGCGTTCGTATGGCGCTGCTCCTGTTGCTGCCCCTTCTGTGAGTGCTGAATCTTCCATTTACGATGAAGATATTCCATTCTAAAGAAACGAAAGAGGTTTGAATATGGCCGATTATTCAAAGCAGCCTCGTCGTAAATACTGCCAGTTCTGCAAGGACGACACGCAGTTTATCGACTATAAGGATACGCAGTTGCTGCGTAAATTCGTTACTGATCGTGGCAAAATCAAGCCGCGTCGCGTGACGGGTTGCTGCACCCAGCATCAGAAGGACGTTGCCAATGCTGTAAAGCGTTCTCGTGAAATGGCATTGATGGCTTACGTGGTTCCCGCAATCAGCGGTCGTGGCGATCGCCGCAAGCGCGATTAAGAAGGAGGAACCATGAAAGTTATTTTGACGACTGAAGTTCAGGGCAAGGGCGGCGAAGGCGACGTTATTGAAGTCGCTCGTGGTTTCGCTAACAACTACCTGATTCCCCAGGGATTTGCTATCCTGGCTACTCCGGGCAACCTGAAGCAGCTGGAACAGCGCAAGAAGAACATCGCAAAGCGTGAAGAGAAGCGCGTTGCTGAAGCAGCCGAGCTGAAGGCCAAGTTGGAAGCAGCTCCTGTTTTCGTAGCAGCCCAGGTTGGCGACGAAGGTCAGCTGTTCGGTTCTGTTACTTCTACCATGATCGCCGAAGCTGCAGCTGCTAAGTTCGGCATTGAGCTTGACAAGCGTCGCGTTGAGCTGAAGGCTCCTATAAAGACCGCTGGCGAGTTCGAAGTTGCCGTTTCTCTGTACCGCACCGCTAAGGCGACTCTGAAGGTGCTAGTTGGTGCAGAAGAGCCTGTAGCTGCTGAAGAGCCTGCTGCAGAAGCTGCGCCCGAGGCCGAGGAAGTTGCAGCTGAGTAACATAAAGCTGTAAACCTTCGCGAGCTTATCGCAAATTGAAGAGTCCCTGCTCAAACGAGCCAGGGACTCTTTTGCAAGGAGGACTCTTTTACGAGAAGGGGAGAACGATATGTCAAATCAATTTGAAGAAGATGGCTGGGTCGAATCATCTGCCGCACCCGTGCCTGCGCAACCTGCGGCACCGACGGGCCCGTCTTCATCGGATTTGGCGCGTTCTCGTCGCGCGTTGCCCCAGAATATCGATGCCGAGCAGTCGGTGCTGGCGGCGTGCATGCTTAATACCGAGGCCATGGAGGAAGTGGCAACGCAGCTGCAGCCGCAAAACTTCCATCGCCCTGCTCATGGCATTATTTTCGAAGCCATGATGGATTTGTATAAGCGCAACATTCCCGTTGATCCCATTTCTTTGGCGGAGAACTTGCATGGCAAAGGCCAGCTGGAAGCTGTGGGTGGTCGCAGCTATTTGATTGAGCTGTCCGACAACACGTTTGCCCTGACCAACTGGAAAAGTCACGTTTCCGTGGTGAAGCGCACTTCCGTTTTGCGCGACTTGGTTCACGCGTCCAATGCTATTAACGCGCTGGCATTCGATGCCCCCGACGACTTGAATGTGGTGGTCGAGGAAGCCGAAAAGATGCTTTTCAACGTGACCGAAAAGCGCGTTTCTTCTGAGTTCAAGCCCATGAATAAGCTTCTGGAAGGCGCGTTCGAAGAGCTGAAAAAACTCAAAGAGCAACAAGGCGAAATGGCTGGCGTGCCCACAGGTTTTGTGGACGTGGATAATCTGTTCCACGGTTTCCGCGGCGGTGACCTGGTAATTCTTGCAGCTCGACCTGGTGTTGGTAAAACGTCGTTTGCTTTGAACCTGGCGGTCAACGCTGCGAAAGCAGGCGTTTCGGTGGCCTTCCTTTCCTTGGAAATGAGCGCATCGCAGTTGGTGCAAAGAATTCTGTGCTCCGAGGCTCGGCTGAGCTTGTCGAAAGTGCGCAGCGGTCACATTGGAAAAGCGGAATTTACCGCGCTGCGCGAAGCTGCCAAGGCGCTGTCAAAGCTTGATATTGTGATTGACGATACGCCGGCGCTTTCTATTTTGGAGCTGCGTGCAAAAGCTCGTCGCGAGCTGCGCAACAAAGAAAAAGGCCTGATTGTTGTTGACTACTTGCAGCTCATGCAGCCGGCAACCGCTCGTCGCGATGGCAACCGTGCCGTGGAAGTTGGCGAGATTTCCCGTGGCTTGAAAGTTTTGGGCAAAGAAATGAACATGCCGGTTTTGGCACTGTCCCAGTTGTCGCGTAGCATTGAGCAGCGCGGCGGCAAAAAGCGCCCAATGCTTTCTGACCTGCGTGAATCGGGCTCAATCGAGCAGGACGCCGACATTGTTATGTTCATTGACCGAAGCATGAACGAGCAAGAGGCGGAATCGCGCGACCGTTTGCCTTTGGGCGAAGCTGAGCTTATTGTGGCAAAGCACCGTAACGGCGCAACGAAAGACATCCGCCTTTCCTTTGAGGCGGAGTTCACCCGCTTTGGCGATTACACTGGCAGCGATTACGACGATTACGGCGAGGGCTACTAATTTCATGACCTTTTCGCCTTCTTTTACCTGAAAAGATAGTGCTTTTTAGCGCGGCGATGCGCGCTCACACGCCTTGCTCGAAATCGTTCGTACTATAATAGTAATTTGGATTATTACGTATCTAAATGTGCATGCACACGAACGACGATAGAGAGGGTGCTTCCATGCCGAGTACAGTTTTGGTAGGAACTCAGTGGGGCGATGAGGGTAAGGGTAAAATCACCGACCTTATTGCCGGAAAGTACGATTATGTCGTGCGCTTTCAGGGCGGAAACAACGCAGGTCACACCGTTGTTCATGGCGATGTAAGCCTGGCGTTACACCTGATGCCATCAGGCGTTATGTACGAAAACTGCGTTCCGGGTATTGGCAACGGCGTTGTTATTGATCCGGGCGCGCTGGTCAAGGAAATGGCCATGCTGCAGACAGAAGGCATTAGCTCCGAGCGTCTGAAGATCAGCTGCAACGCTCACATCATCATGCCGTATCACAAGGATCTTGACGGCGCCGATGAAAAGATGCTGGGCAAGAACTCCATTGGCACCACAAAGCGTGGCATTGGCCCGTGCTACCAGGACAAGGCGGCGCGCAAGGGCATTCGCGTGCAGGATCTGATGGACGAAAAAGTGTTCCGCATGAAGGTTGAAGCCGCGCTTGCTCAGAAAAATCCCATTTTGGACAAGATTTACAACCTGCATACTTACACGGTTGATGAGATTTGCGATGAGATGCTGCCGTACGCGCGTATCCTTAAGCCGTACATGGCCGAGACCACGCAGCTTCTGAACAACGCCCTGCGCGAAGGCAAGAACATCCTGTTCGAGGGCGCGCAGGCAACCATGCTCGACATCGATCATGGCACGTATCCGTATGTGACGTCTTCTTCTTGCAGCGCGGGCGGCGCAGCAATTGGCACGGGCGTGGGTCCTATGGCCGTGAACAAAGTCATTGGCATTATGAAGGCATACAC
>CAKUDT010000142.1 GCA_934645125.1 uncultured Eggerthellaceae bacterium | reverse complement strand
TTTTCGGACTTCTTCATGGAGCAGACGGGGCAGGGTCTGACTGATGAGCAATGCACGATTGTGCAGGATATCATGCGCGATGATCAGGCGGGCCGCACGGGTCAGACGGGCGCGTGGGGTGTGCTGGACGAAAAATCCAGCAAACAGACCAGCGGAAAGGGGGAGCGCTCATGAAACCGCTTCGCTTGGAACTAGTGGCGTTTGGCGCGTATGCGGAAAAATGCGTCATTGATTTCGAGAAACTGCACAGTGGTCTGTTTTTGCTCACAGGCCCCACGGGTTCAGGCAAAACAACGTTGTTCGATGCTATCAAATTCGCGCTTTACGGCGAGATGAGCGGGTCGGTGCGCGAGAGCAAGAGCGTGCGCAGCGGATTTGCAACGGATGACCAGGTAACATACGTTGAGCTTGAATTCGAACATCAGGGCGCGCGTTATGTCATCCATCGTGCCCCGGGTGGTTATCGGTGGCGCGGCAAGCAGAAAAACCGCGCGAATTTGGTTATGGCAAACGAGGAAGTTTGGCTGCAAAATGTTTCCACCGGGGAATCGCTTGCGGGCAACGGACGCACTGCAACGGAGTACATCGTTGAGCTTTTGGGCATTTCTGCAAGCCAGTTCAGCCGCATTGTCATGATTGCGCAAGGCGAATTTGCATCGGTGCTTCATGCGAAGACAGAGGAACGCCGCGCGGCATTTCGCAAGGTTTTTGGTACGGAGATGTACCAAAGCGTGCAAAATGCGCTGCTCAGTCAAGAGCGCGAGCTAAAAAGCCGGTTGGAGTATAGCAATACCGAGCTGCAAAGCATTTTGAGCAACGTGAACGTTCATAAAGACAGCCAGTACTTTGGCGTGTGGCAAAACCTTCATGCCGACCGCGAGCATTGCGTGTACCGTTCGCGCGAATATCGGGATATGCTCACGAACGTGATTCAAGAAGAAAAAGAGCACAAGCTGGTTGGTGAAAAACAGCTTGAGCAGGCTCAGACGGAACGCGAGCATATCGATCGCCTTATTGGCGAGCAGCAGCCGCTTGCCCAAGCGCAAAAGGCATGCGCTGCTGCGCAAGATTGGCTTGCCAAAAATCGCGATGATTTTGAGAAAAAGGCCCATGAGCTGGATGAACTCGAAGCAAGAAAGCCGCAGCGCGATCAGGCACGTGTGGAAATAGCCGACTTGGAAAAGCAGCTGCCGCGCTACGACGAGCTGGAAGAAGCGCGCCGCGCCGCCCAAAAAGCAACGGAGGACCTGGCGAAGATTGCATCGCTTCTGGAGCGCAATCGGCAATCTCAAGCACAGGCGGACGCAGCATTTTCTTCCGCAACCGCTGAACGGGAACAGCTTCCTAATTGCGATGCGTTGCTAGAGCGCATTGAGGCGCAGCAGGCATCGTCGCAGGAGCGCCTATCTGCGCTTGATTTGGCGGAAGGTAAATATAAGCAGGCGTGCGCGAAGGCGCGCGAAGCTAAAAAAGAGCAGGAAGCGTACGAGGAGCGGCAGCGCCAAAGTAACCAGGCTGCTCAGGCTTTTGTTCAGGCGCAGGCCAAGTACAATGCCGAGATTGCTGGCGTTTTAGCCGCCGGTCTGGCAGAAGGCGCCCCATGTCCTGTTTGCGGTTCGTGTGAGCATCCTCACCTGGCACAGCGTTCTGCTGGTGCCCCTTCCGCAGAAGAAGTCGAAGCCCTGAAAACGCAGGATGAAACATGGCGCGCCCGTGCTGCCACGGCGGCTCAAAACGCCCATGCCGCCCGCGCCCGTGCCGATGAGGCACAAAAAGCGGCGCTGGAAGGCGCGCAGCGTTGCGCGGCGGATGCGGCAGCAACCGCACAGGAGTCATCGGCGGCAGAGCAGGACGAGCGCGCAGCGGTTGCCTTCGACTTCGCTGGCATTCCCGCTGTTCTTGCGAGCTTGCGCGGCCAGCTTGAAGAAAGCGCGCGCAGTTTATCCGAGCAAAAAATGCAGGTCAACGCGCAGAAAGAACGCGCAGAAAAACTCGATGTGCTCATAGCGCAAACCACGCAGAAGCGCGCACAGCTTGAAGATGCCGCAAAGCAGCTTGAGTCTCAGCAGACGGAGGCTAAAGTTCGTGCTGCTCAAACGCAGACGGAGCTTGAGGCTATCAAGCTTCCGTTCGCGCGCAAAGAAGATGCACTCGCGCAGTATAAAGAACGCTGCGCGGCGCTCGAAAAGGAAGAACGAGCGCTTGCTGATAAGCGTGCGGCTCTTGCGAAGATGAAAGATGAGATTGCTCGCCAAGATGGCATTGTCTTGCAAAGCCAGTCTGTTTTGGCAGGTAAAACGGTGGTTGATCTGGCTGAGCTTGAACAGCAAAAAGGCCAGATTGTTGATAAGGTTGCGCGCCATAATGAGTTCATTGGCAAGGTTCAAACCATGATTTCTGCCGCTGAACAGGCAATTCGCGATATTGATCGCATTATGGAAACGCGCAGCGCCAGTGAGGCGCGCTATAACGCGGTAAGCAATTTGTGCGATTATGCCACGGGTCGTACGCCCGGCGCGCTGGGTAAAGTCGATTTCGAGACGTATGTGCAGGGCGTGTACTTTGAGCTGGTGCTGCAGGCCGCAAACCAGCGCTTGCAGGTGCTTTCCGAAGGACGTTATTCATTGCGTCATCGCGAGGAGGCATCGAATCGGCGCAGTCAGGCAGGCTTGGAGATGTTGGTGTTCGACCGCGACACGGGAAAGGAACGCGATGTGAAGTCGCTTTCCGGCGGCGAAACGTTCCTTGCCTCGCTTTCTATGGCGCTGGGCTTTTCGGATGTGATTCAAGCGCAGGCAGCGGGCGGTGTTTCAATTGACGCGATGTTCATCGATGAAGGTTTCGGCTCGCTTGATGAAGAAAAAGTTCAAAACGCGCTCGAAGTGTTGGGTAAGCTGGCCTCTGATGATAGGCTTATCGGCGTCATCAGTCACGTGGATCAGCTGAAAGAGGCAATCGAGCGACAGATTGTGGTGGAAAGTACGCCTTCGGGCAGCCGCGCCACGCTTCATTGCTAGGTGCAGCCAGCGTTTCGCGTATAATACCGCAAACGAAAAGAAGGGAAGATTATGGCCTTTCAAGATAAAAACACCAGTTCACAGTCGCGAGAAACGAAGCCCGTGCCCAGGAATTTCTCTGATCCGAACCGTGAGTTCCTTCGCGCGGAAAACGAGGACGACGACGGCTACGACCCGTATTCGGACCGCAGAGAATGCACGCCGTTGTTTGAGCGCGACCCCTGGGCGTAGCTTTTCTTTGTTCTAACGAAGACGGAGTGTATGTATTGTGGAAGCCGCATTGACGATTCCCTTTTGGCTTGAGCTGATGGCGACCATCACCGGCGCGCTTTCGGGCTCGATTCATGCCGTAAAGCATAATTACGATTTCTTCGGCGTGGTGTGCCTTGCGTGCATTACGGGTCTTTCCGGCGGTATTGTGCGCGACATTTTGCTGCAAAATTACGGCATTTACGCATTCCAGCACTGGGAGCTCATTGCTGCCTGCATGGTAAGCGCGGTGCCGGTGTTCTTCTTCGCGCGCCTTCTGGGCAAGCTTGACTTACCTATGGATATCATGGACACCATTAGTATTGCGCTGTATGCTGTGATTGGCGCCGGAAAAGGCCTTACCGCTGGGCATGGCATTCTACCTGCGGCGATTCTGGGAACTATCACGGCCGTGGGCGGCGGATGCGTGCGCGATTTGGTGCTTTTGCGCCCACCGCGCATTTTCATCAGCGGCACGCTCTATGCATCGGCAACGTTTTTGGGCGCGCTTATCTATCTGGCGGCCAAACAAGTGGACGTGTTGGCGAGCTATGCTGCTTTCATTGGCGTGGTTGCGATTATTGCCATGCGCTTCGTGAGCGTTTTCTTCAAGATTGAAACCCGTCCGGCGCGTGACTATTCCGACAAAGTTGAGCACCTTGCTTCTCGTGCGAAAAACCACTGTGCGGGTGCGATCAAAAAAGCACGCCGCAAATAAGTGCCCCAGCAGGCGATCGTTAAAGCAACGACCGCTTGGGTGCTGTCGGAGGATTAAATGACTTGATTGGTGTTAACGTGATAGACGAATTCAATGATTTACCCTACAATATTTAAATAATCGATAAATGTAGGGTAAAGGAGATTCAATGTCTATATTGGAAGAAGTGCTCATGGAGGAATACGATCGCTCTCTGCGCATTTCCCGAGCTATTGAGGCTGAGAACGCATCGTTGCCACGAGGAAGCGTGCGTAAGCGCATGATCAATGGTCGCCCCTATTTCTATCTGCAATACCGCGATGGAACGCGCGTTCGAAGCGAGTATCTGAAGACGGACGAGGCGAAAGCGGTTGCAAAGGCCGTAGCTCGTCGCAAGGAGAACGACTCAGCATTGAAGGAGCAGAAGAAAAGTCGGGCTCAAATTGTCAAGGCGCTGGGAAGGGAATACGTCGATGAGCATTCAAGAGTATGAATTCGCGCGGTTCATCAAATTGCTTGATGGATGTGGTTGCCTCGATTACGTTATGCTGGTGGGCTCGTGGGCGGAATACCTTTACAGGGAACTAGGTGTGCTTAAGGGTTTCGATCCCAACATCAGGACACTCGATATCGATTTTCTTGTGCGCAATCTGCGTAAGCCTTCCGAGCCATTGGGCCTTGCAGCTGCGGCAAGGGAGGCAGGTTATTTAGTTGAGTCCGATCGCCTTA
>CAKUDT010000141.1 GCA_934645125.1 uncultured Eggerthellaceae bacterium | reverse complement strand
CAGCTCGCCAATCTACCGATTCAGCGAAGCCACGGTTGGGTCCTCATGGACCAGTGGCAAGGCACCGGTCTCAATGCTGGTTTCCTCTTCGCAGGTCCAGACAGGGCCATTTTTGCAAAAATTTGACAATTGGCTTACACAGACCTAACGGGCGCTTGCCATTATGACCATAGCTTCTTATGCGAAGAAGCGTGTGTCGAGGTAAGTGAGGATACGTTATGGGTCTTGAGCTGGCAACCGTTGCAGCCGCCATTGGGGCAAACCCGGTTCTTCTTCTGATTATTGTTCTGTGTGTTGGCGCAACGATGGTCAACGGCGCAACGGATGCGCCGAATGCAATTGCTACGGTGGTGGGTACGCGCGCCATGCGTCCGACCCCCGCTATTATTATGGCTGCTGTCTGCAACTTTATTGGCCTGGTGGGCATCACGGCAATCAGCACGGCTGTTGCAGGCACTATTTTCGGTATGGTCGATTTCGGCGGCAACAACGAAGCCGCGCTGGTTGCCCTTGCTGCGGCCATGGTGGCTATCATCGTGTGGGGCGTTGCGGCGTGGGCGCTGGGCATTCCCACGAGCCAAAGCCATTCGCTCATAGCAGGTATCACGGGTGCCGCCATTGCGCTGCAGGGTGGTCTGGGCGGCATTAATGGCGCCGAGTGGGTAAAAGTTATTTATGGCCTGGTCATAAGCACGTGCTTGGGTTTTGGATCGGGTTGGTTGTTCGCGCGCCTTATCAAGATTGCCTGCGCAGGCGCTAACCGCATTAAAGCGAACCACTTCTTCCGCTGGGCTCAAATTATTGCGGGCGCGGGCGTGGCCGTTCTTCACGGTGCGCAAGACGGTCAGAAATTCCTAAGTCTGTGCATGTTAGGCGTTATGTTGGGCGTGTATGGCAGTGCCGATTTCTCGCATTTCCCCTTATGGCTGCTTATTTTGGTAAGCCTTGCCATGAGCTTGGGTACCGCTATTGGCGGCCGCAAGATCATTAAGAGCGTGGGCATGAACATGGTGAAGATGGAGCAGTACCAAGGTTTTGCCGCGTGCTTGTCGGCGTGCTTCTGCATTGGCCTGGCAACGTTTACCGGCATGCCGGTTTCCACAACCCACACGAAAACAACGGCGATTATGGGCGTGGGCGCAGAGAAACGTTTGCGCGCCGTGAAATGGAATCTGGCAGGCTCGATGGTGCTCACCTGGGTTTTGACCTTCCCCGGTTGCGGCCTTCTGGCCTGGGCATTTACGCATTTGTTCCTGCTTATTTTGTAGGGCGATAGAGAACTGCGCCTTATCTTCGGGCTTGTTTTCGTTTCGGAAAAGCCTTGTTTTCGTTAGTGTTTGAATTTATTGCGCGCCTTGTGCTTGCCGCTGCCTTTGCTCTGGCGGCGACTCAAGCATGGTGCGATGGTGCATGAAAGGACAGTTTGTTGTGAGAAAGAAAAGCGACTTCGACTATTTTGATGCGTTCAATCAGCAGCTTTCGTACGCTGAAGAGATGACGCTGAACCTGAAAAGCGCTCTTGAGGCAGGGGAATGGGGCGACATTGCCTTGGTGCAGTCGCTTCACACCATGGAAAACGATGCCGATCACGTGAATCATCAGATTTTGTCGCACTTAGTGACGGATTTTGTCACGCCCTTCGACCGCGACAGCATGTCAAATCTTGCCCATGCGTTCGATGATGTGTGCGATGCCGTGGAAGAGATTGCCATTAAAGCCTATCTGTTCAATGTTTCCGCAGATTCGCACCCTGTTCCTCAGGGTTCGCCGCTTATGCTGCTTATGTCGGATGCTTGCTCTGAGCTGAAAATTGCGGGTGGGTGCCTTGCCGCGCATTCGATGCACCGCGATGCTATTCGGAAGCATCTTGTTTCGGTGCAAACCTGCGAAAGCGACTGTGACACGTTGTATATTTCTGCTGTTCATGGGCTCTATGAAGATACTACCATCGACCCTGAACAGCGCCGTATCACTCATGCGTTGATGGATTGCATGGAAGAAGCCATGGATGCCTTAGAGCATGCCGCGGAATGCATGGAAGCGCTTGTGGCGGAGTGCGCGTAGCACCCAACGGAAGATGTAGCGCGACAGCGCGGGTGCAGTTGCCGGCAGTTCGGTCGCATTTGGACGTGGTGCGTCCGATCTGCGCATCTGTACCTGCGCTTTCCGCTTGTTTTTTCGGGGTTCTTTTTTGCGGGGGTCTTAATTCCCCTTTTTCTCTCTTCGATTTCCTGCCAGCTTGTCCTTCTTTTTTATGAATCTTGGTGTGAACAATGGCTCCAGCACGTTACAATGATTCTATGATTTATTACGTAGAAGACGAAAACAACATTCGCGATTTAGTCCTGTATGCGCTTAAGCAGGCAGGGTTGGAAGCGCGCGGCTTCACGGAGGCTCAGTCGTTTTGGAGCGCTTGTGACCAGGAGATTCCCCACTTAGTGTTGCTGGACATCATGCTTCCGGGCGAAGATGGTTTGGCGGTGCTGAACAAGATTCGCCGCGACAAGCGTTTCGATAACGTTCCCGTTATGATGCTTACCGCTAAGGGCGCGGAATACGATAAGGTGCTGGGCCTTGATGGCGGCGCTGACGATTACCTAGCAAAACCTTTTGGCATGATGGAGCTGGTGAGCCGCGTGAATGCGCTGCTCAGACGCTCTTCCAAGTGGACGGTAGCACCAGCCGATGACGCTTTGACCTGCGGTGTTATATCACTTAGCCCTTCGGCACACGAAGTTTGCGTGAACGGCACGGTCCTTGATTTAACGCTCAAGGAGTTCGAGCTTTTGCATAAGCTGCTCAAGGAGCAGGGCCATGCGCTTTCGCGCCCCCAGCTGCTTGAGGATGTGTGGGGCGTGACGTTTGTGGGCGAAACGCGTACGGTGGACACGCATGTGCAAACGCTGCGCAAGAAACTCAACGATGTGTGTCCTGGCGCCGGCGACCTGGTACAAACGGTGCGCGGCGTGGGGTATCGCGCGAAAGCAGGCGAGTAGCGTGTCGGGGCAGGCACGCTTATCGCAGGAATGCGACCGTCAGGAGCATACGCGCCCCTTGAAAAAGCGACCCTCACTGGCAAATAAGCTGTTCGCCGTGCTGTTCAGCCTTTCCTTTGTGGTTATGTGCGCGGCAACGTGCGCTGCAACGGCCGCAAGCTATGAGGTCTACGAAGGCAAAGCTGAACAGGAGCTTTTGGCGCAAGCGTCCGAATATTCGCAGGCGCTTTCGCAACAGCCGACTAATGAAATGACGCAGGAGCTTTCTGAGATTTCCTTCGTAGGCGTGCGCTGCACGCTTATTGACGCGGATGGCGCGGTTTTGTTCGACAATTACACCGATCCTGCCACGCTTGACAACCATGCGAATCGCGAAGAAGTTCGCCAAGCGAAAGAATCAGGGCAGGTCGCGGTCATGCGTCGCTCGGATACGCTGGGAACCGATACGCTTTATGCTGCCTCGTTGGTGTCCGATGGTGTGGTTTTGCGCCTGGCAGAAACGCGTGTGTCGCTTGCTTCATTCTTGGGAAGTATGGCGCTGCCGCTTGCTGCTTCTCTGGTGGTCATTTTCGTTTTGTCGCTTTTGGTGGCGCGTGGTTTGACCAAGACCATCACGCGGCCTTTCCGCGACATCGATATGGCAAATCCCCTGGAAAACGATGCCTACGAGGAGATTCAACTGCTGCTTGAGCGCGTTGACCTGCAACGACGCGAGCTTGAGGGGCAAAATGCCGAGCTTGAGCGCGCCGTTTTCACGCGTCGCGAATTTACGAGCAACGTAAGCCACGAAATGAAATCGCCCTTGCAGGTGATTGGTGGTTACGCAGAGCTCATGGAAAGCGGAATGGTGGATGCATCGGATGTGCCACGTTTTGCGGGGCTCATTCGCCAGGAGGCCCAGTCCATGCGGGGCTTGATTGATGACGTGCTCACGCTTTCGCGCCTTGACGAGCGCGTTGATGCACCCTTGCTTCCCGTGGACCTTACGGCGGTGGCGCGTCGTGTGTGTGCTCGCCTTGCGCCGGCAGCTGAAGAGCGCGCCGTTGAGATCCAACAGCATTTCGGCGCGCCCGTTACCGTGCAAGGCGACGAGTCCTTGGCGGAGCAAATGATATACAATCTGGTGAGTAACGCCATCAAGTATAATAAGGAAGGCGGCATTGTTCGCGTGACGGTAACGCCGCTGGTTGCGGCTTCGCGGACTTTGCGGGCGGATGCGGGGGAAGATGCTGCAGCTTCCGGGGAAGGGGAGCTGGTTTCTTCTGCTGATGCGCCGGTGCATGCGTACGTTGCGGTGGACGACGAAGGCCCAGGCATTCCGCCCGAAGCACGCGAGCGTGTGTTCGAGCGGTTCTTCCGCCTGGATTCCAGCCGTTCGCGCGAAACGGGCGGCACTGGTTTGGGACTTGCCATTGTGAAGCATGCGGCGCTCAGCTTGGGCGGCTCGGTTCACGTGGAAGACTCCGACCTGGGTGGATCGCGTTTCGTGGTGGAGCTGTAGGGCGCGCTGCTGGCGTGCGGTTGACGTGCGACCGATGGTGGCGCGGTGAGCCCGTGAGCGTGGGTGCGTGGGGGCGGCTGGCGCGGAAAGGCGCGCTGCCGACATCGAACATTTGAGGGAAAACTGGGTAGACAAGAGGGGGAAACTGTCTATGGACACTACGTTGTATCTGAAGCGATTGGGGCTGGTCGAGGCGCCAT
>CAKUDT010000140.1 GCA_934645125.1 uncultured Eggerthellaceae bacterium | reverse complement strand
GACTGATCGTTTGGCGCAGATTTGCCAGGCGGAAGGTGTTGAATTCGAGCGCGAGGCGCTGGAGATTATCGCTGGCAGATCCGATGGCGGCTTGCGCAATGCGCTGACTGCCCTTGAGCAGGCTATTGCGTTTGGCGAAGGGTCCGTGTCGGTTGCCGTTGTGCAGCAGCTGGGCGGCACACAGGCGGCGTGCGATTTGACGGCCGCTGTTGACGCGCTGGCCAAGCGCGATATTGCGGCGGCATTCATGTGGGTTGACTCGTTTGCGCAGACGGGCGGCGATTTCGCGCGTTTGACGGCGGATTTGGCGCAGCGCGTGCGTGATATGTATTTTCTGGCGATGGCCGGCGCTAAGGCACCGCTTTCGGTTGCGGATGAAATGCGTCCGCAAATCATTGACCAGGCGAAACGTTTTGTACCTGACCGTTTGGCATACATGTTGGAAACGCTCGGCGACGTGATGGTGCAACTGAAGCAGGCAACGAATGCGCGTCTGTGTTTCGAGATCGCGCTTACGAAAATCTGCCATCCCGCAAGCGATGTAACGCTTGAGTCATTGGCGGAGCGCGTGGAAGCGCTGGAACAGCGTCCGGTGGCGGCTGTTGTTGCTGGTGAGGCGGGGATTGCATTGGCGGCGGGCTCTGTGCCGGCTGCGGCTGTGGTCCAGGCTGCTCCGGTTGCGCAGGCGGCGCAGGTGGCGGCTCCCGTGGCGGCGGCTCAGGCGGCACCGGCGACTTCGGCAGCGGCGACGCAGACGGCGCCGGCGGTTGAATCGCGTCCTGCGGCGGCCCCTCAGGTGGAACCGGTCGAAGGTAACGCTGCTCGAATGGTTGAGCGCCAATCGGAAGACTGCAACCCCGCAGCTCAGAGCGCCGTATCTGCTTCGACGCTCGCTTCCGCGTCCGTGTCTGCGCCGGCTGCATCTTCGGCTGCAGCACCGACAAATATCGCGACTGCTGCAACGGCGGAGAAGCTCGAAGGTTTTGCAAACCCTGCAGTGGTGCAGCGCATGTGGAAACGTGCTTTCGCGGAAATCAAACGCGAACGGCCGACGTACACCTCGCTGCTTATGAGCGCTCATGTATCTTTCAATCAGGCGAAAGGTTCGCTTGATATCGTGTTTCGGCAGAGCTGTGCGCATGCGCTGACCATGCTGCAAAAGCCCGACGCGTTGGAGTATTTGCGTCAGGCCGTTTCGCACGCTGCGGGTGCAAGCATCCCTGTTGTCGTGTTGGCGGAAGGCGCTGCGACATCCGCTGCGAGTGCTTCCGCGGCAACCCCTGCAGCGGCTCCTGCGGCAACCTCTGCGGAAGCGGAACAACCGGCGGCATCATCCGAGGTCAGCCGCGAATCCGAATTCCTCTCGAGTATAACGCGGACCACGCGCGGTTCGGCTGGCGCTGCACGAAAAGCGCAGCCGGCACAGCATGCGGGGGCAACGGCTGCGGAGGCGTCGGCTTCTGAAGCGAAGCAGAATCCCGATACGATGACGCACGCAACGCCTGGCTGGTCTCCTGATGGGGCAACGCCGGGTGCCGAAGAGCACGCGCAGGCGAAAGAGGAATCGTACGCGTACGAGGAAGTGCCGTTGGATGCGTACAGCGGCTTTGATTCGTATGATTGGGATGACGAGCCTCCTTTCGACGAGGATGAACCGCCTGTTCAAAAGCGGGAGGCAGCAACTGGTACGGCAGCGCGGTCTGTGTCCGAGTCTGTGTCCGGGTCTACGCCCGAGCCTGCAGCGGCGACTTCAACATCAACGTCTGCAGCGGTCAGTCAGCCTGCGAAGCAAGAAGTTCCGCCTTGGGAAGACGACCCCTTCGCCATTCCTGAAGATGACGGTCCGACAATCGGCCTTGAGGAATTCCAGCAGATGCTGACCTCGAGTTTCGGCGAAGGTGTGGTCGTGCAAGAAGCGTAAAATTCCGGTTGCGTGTGGGTGAGCGCATGGGGCTCCCAAAACGCGACGACGAAAAGAGAAAGAAAGCGGCGCGTTGACGCGCCCTACTTGATAGGAGAAAACTCATGGATATGAAAAAAATGATGAAGCAGGCGCAGAAAATGCAGCGCGACCTGGCTATTGCGCAGCAAGAAATTAAGTCGATGGAGTTTGAAGCGTCCGCAGGTGGCGGCATGGTGAAGGCTGTTGCCGCAGGTGACGGCTCCGTGAAATCGCTGGAGATTGCTCCCGATGCCGTTGACCCTGAAGATGTTGAAATGCTTCAGGACATGGTTATTGCTGCGGTGAACGAGGCGCTGCGCGGTGTTGCCGAGATGGGCAATCAGCGCATGAGCTCGGTAACGGGCGGCATGGGCAATATGGGCCTGCCGTTCTAGGCGCGCCATTGAGCCTGCTCAAACGGATAAAACCACAACACTGCAATTCGTGGATTCGCTAAGGTCTTCGTTGAATTATGTTCGCTGCTCCTGCCATACAAACCCTGCTCGACGAGCTTGAGCGGCTTCCGGGTATTGGCCCGAAGTCTGCCCAGCGCATAGCGTATTGGATTCTGAACACCGATTACGATACCGCCATGCGTTTGTCTCAGGCCATTGTAGAAGTGAAGGACACGGTACATTTTTGCCCACGTTGCTTCAATTACGCGCAAGGTGATGAGTGCGAAATTTGCTCGTCATCAAAGCGTGACCAGGGGCTTTTGTGCGTTGTCGAAGAGCCACGCGACATTCCGCCCATCGAGCGTACGGGCGTTTTCTTCGGGCGCTACCATGTGCTGGGCGGGGCGCTTTCTCCCATGGAGGGCATTGGGCCCGACCAGCTGCATATTGCGGCGTTAATGCGCCGTCTTGCGGAAGAAGATGTCCGCGAAGTGGTGCTGGCCACGAATCCGAATGTGGAAGGTGAAACCACGGCAACATATTTGGCGCGCTTGATCAAGCCGCTTGATATCAAGGTTTCACGCCTGGCCAGCGGCTTGCCTGTTGGCGGCGACTTGGAGTATGCCGACGAAGTAACGCTTGGCCGCGCTTTGGAACAGCGCCGCGTTTTGTAGTGTTGGGCTGCGGTAATCGTACGGCCGCTCTGGTTACGTCTTCGCTGTCGGGGTCGCGGCACCATCGCATCAACGAAGGGAATCTGTTGGCTTCCAACTCAAATCGATTCCAATCAAAAAGCGAGGGACGACTTCTGCCGCCCCTCGCTTTTTTTCTGGAATGCTTTTGAGCTCGGCTAGTTAGAGAATGCTAGCGTGTAGACATTTCCTGCATTGCCCGTGCTTTGCGGGGTCTTGCTGGGGTCTTTGGAGAAGGTAACTTTTAGAGTAATGGGCTTATCTTTCAGTTCATTTGGAACAGCCGTGTAGATGGCAAACTCTCTTGTGTCAAGCGGATCAAGAGACCAATCGCTATTGTTGGCATCAGCGCTGCTGACTTTTCCATCGAAGTTATACTTATCCGCAGACAGGGCTGCTTTCATGAAATTATAGGTAGCGATGCTCTCGGTGCTTGTGTTCTTGATTTCGCACGTTACCACGAGATAAGATTTCCCTTCTTGGGGTTCTGCAACAGTGTACGTTTTGTGATCGCCGCTATAGGTAATCTCGTCAAGCCATTCGGCGCTCTTGAATGTTACCTCGCAATATTCCTCGGTGTAGGGCGTTTCCAAGGTTGCCTCTATTGAGCCGTCCTTTTGGGTGTTTGCCGAGATGGGTGTGCTCGAGGAGCTTGAGGAAGAACTTGCTGAATTTGATCCGGCGCAGCTGCAGAGGCCCATTGCGAGAGCAAGGGATAGAGCAGCAACGGCAAGAACGGTACGTTTCTTCATTTGATTTCCTTTCTATCTTACAACGTACTTGTATTCCGTTTTATCGGACATGGTTATAATGATGTACAGCGGTGAATCGGTGTCGCTGTCAACGACCTCGGGGCATTGCGTAAGGTTATGAACGCCCTTTTCTTCAAGCTGGGCAACTTCTCTGATGTTTGCATAAGTAAAATTGCCATCGGTGTCTTCCACTATAGGAAAGCCGTTGTAGGTGTAGCCGTCTGCGTAATATGCCTTTACGCTATAAATTTTGTCGCATGATAGATTTTTCTTGCCTGTGTTGTATATGGTCGCGTTGACATATAGATAGACATAGCCTGAATCGGCGGGATAGTGCCTGTAATATGATGGTGGGTTGTCGGGGATAACGTCGTAGGACAGTTCCACATTGTTCAACGTAAACTCGTATTCTTTTGTAGATACGGTTTCTCCTAGGGAAATATCTTGAATCTTTTTCTCGGTTTTAGATGACGAAGATGCGTTCGAATTGCTGATGGAATTCGTTTTCTTTTCCGTTTCCGCTGGGGATGCATCGCTATTTCTGGATGTGCTATTTGAAGAAGAGCTTGCGATTTTGTTGGCTGCTGACGAAGATGAATTGGATGCAGATGATCCATTGCTGCATCCTAGTAATGAGAAACAGAGTATGCAGCAAAGGGCGGATAGGGCTAAAATACGTCTCATTTTCACTCCTCGTTCTTTATGGGGCACCGAGCGCTTGCTTTTAAAAGCAAGGTTGTCTATCTATGATAGACAACCTACCCTTCTCTCTTTGCCCTATTGAACAAGGGTGTCGATTATGCTTAATTTGGAATAATCTAATTCTTTTAGATGATTCGAGACTGCTGTTAGCTTGCTATTCTTCGACCGTAATGGCTTCTCCGATGGAGTAGATACGGGGAATTACGCGCCTTGTGAGCTTTTGGCCTCGTAA
>CAKUDT010000139.1 GCA_934645125.1 uncultured Eggerthellaceae bacterium | reverse complement strand
TGACCCTGCCGCGCACCTCGCGCCTCGGCACGTCGAGCTCGCCGAGCTCGGCCTGGCGCAGCCACCTCCTCAGCGCCGCCGCGCTCGGATTGCCCGGCAGCCTCGAGAACCCCCGGGGCGTCAGGCCGCTCGCGCCGAGATCGGCCAAAATGCGCTCCCTGTCTTCCTTCGAATACATTCGAACCTCCTTGATCGAGGTCCAAGAATCCGCCGCACTCCCAGTTGTAGTAGGTTGGAAGTAGGTGGAAGGCGCAATTGAGGGCATTTCTCAGCCTCACGGCTAATTACAGAAAATGGTGCTCAATAAAATACCTGTTCACGATTATTCTCAAATGATGCATGTATAAACTTTTCTCAGAAGTATGGACTCGACCTACTTCCAACCTGCATCAACTTCGAATTTCGGCCCCAAAATCCAACAACATGCCCTGGAAAGCGATGGTGTTAGGTGCCACTGGCACGTTTTCTTGACGGCGATTCCTCTCGCGGGGTTCGAGCCCCCGTTTCACCTGCAAAAATAAAAAAGCAGGCCCGTTTCCGGACCTGCCTGACATTCATGGTGGAGATGGGGGGACTCGAACCCCTGACCCCTACGTTGCGAACGTAATGCTCTACCAGCTGAGCTACATCCCCATGGGCACTTATTTAGTGCGCAGATTATTTTGCCTTTCCTTGGTGCATTTGTCAAATCAAAATCTGAAAGAGGTTATACTGAAACAACAAGATTCGCACAAATGGTTTCGCGCACCGCGCGTCGCTTCGAAAGGATTCTTATGAAAGCGCTTATTCCCGCTGCTGGTTTGGGTACTCGGTTCCTTCCCGCCACGAAAGCTGTCCCAAAAGAAATGCTGCTTGTAGTCGATCGACCGGTCATCCAGTACGTTGTTGAGGAAGGTCTTGCCTCCGCTGCCGATGAGGTTGTTGTCATCAACAGCCGCGAGAAAAAGGCAATCGAAGAGCATTTCACGCCCAACCCCGCCTTGGTGGAGCACTTGCGCAGCGTGGGCAAAGATGCATACGCTAATGCGGTGGAGCACGCGGGCGATCTTAACGTGAGCTACGTGTACCAGGACGAGCCGCTTGGTTTGGGCCACGCCGTGCATTGTGCGGCGGAAAAAACGGGCGACGAACCGTTTTTCGTGTTGCTGGGCGATGTGATTGTGCCGGGCAACAACATGCTGCCTCGCATGCAGGAAATCTCCGCAGCTCATGGCGGAGCTAGTGTTATCGCCGTGGTTCCCGTTCCCGATGATCAAGTGAGCCGTTTCGGCATTATTGCGGGCGAAAAAGTGGGCGAAGATGAATGGAAGGTTGAGCGTCTGGTGGAAAAACCCAAGCTGGAAGATGCTCCCAGCAATCTGGCGGTTTTCGGTCGCTATCTGCTTTCTGCGCGCGTGATGGAGCTGTTGGCTCAGGCGAAACCCACCACGGGCGGCGAGATTCAGCTGACCGATGCGTTGGATGCCGTTTTGAAGGAAGAAGAAATGTATGCGCTGGTTATTGACCCGGCAGATGGCTTCGACACGGGCACGCCGGAAAGCTGGCTTGAAACGAACAACATTCTGTATCAGCGCAAGAAGGATGCAAGCGGCAAATAGCAAGCTGCTAGCGCAAATAATCGAGAGTAGGAGGGGCGTTCTAGATAGGGCGCTCTTCTTTTTTGGGAGGGGGAGGGTCTCAGGGGGGGCTTGGAGATAGCGCTGGGCTTCGGAATGGCAGCGGACAAAAAACCGTCCAGAAAAAAGGGGATCCGGCGAAGAGGGGAAGTCTTCGCCGGACCGAAAGGAGGGGTTCACAGCGCTGTGCGCTGTACTGCTCAATGCAGATCAACGACTAGGGGGAAGGGGAAACCCTTTCGTTGATGAATTCATTATAAAATACGACCTTGCAGTAATTATGAGCTGGAAGTGTGCATTTCTTGAATTTCTCAACGGGAGCGTAACAATCAGGTCATTTCCGACCCGAAATACGTGCGGTATACAGGAGCAATGCGACAATCAACGCGTCGAGCTGTGAGCGCGATGGATGAAAACAACGCACAATGATGATTCTTGTTGCCGCTCGTGGATGGATGCACCCGTGCCTCCTCCTTCGTGTCGCTTTCCCGTTCTGCTTTGTTGGGCGTGGTAGGGCGTAGTCGGGGCGCAGGACGGAAAAAGAAGAAGCCCGAAGAAGGGGATTCTTCTTCGGGCCTATCGGAGGGGGTGCGGCTTGGGGAAGCCGCATTCAGCTTACTTTTGCAAAGCAAGAGCAGAAAAGTAGGGGATCCTTAACTGCTGGAACCCATTATAGGAGAGTATCTATTGGTGGGTGTTCTAACTCGCTTGTGCGGTATAAAATGGCTCGTAGACGGCAGGAATGCTGTAAACAGGCTGATAAGAGCGCCGTTCACCCGCGTATACGCGCCGCTAGCACGGGCGGGTCGGTTCCTTCCGTTATGATACGCGTTGTCAAAAAGACTGCGAAAGGATCGTTTATGGCTGATATTCAAATGCGTTTTCATCGCGATATGCTTGTTTTGAGCGCCCCCGTTGCGGCGGCGCTTGCGCGTCAAGGCGTTAATGTTGACCGCGATCTTGAATTCATGAACCTTATCGAGCCCGATTCCGTGCATGACGCCCTGCGCATGGAGAAGGCTGCGGGCGCGCCTGCTTTAGTGCTGGCAACGCGTAATATGACGCCGACTCAGCTGGCGCAGCGCAACATGGAAGAGCGTGCTTTCGAGCTTTCCGTGGCGGCGTTTGCTGTTGCCGAGTCGCTGCATCCTCAGCATGTTCTGGTGGAACTGGCGCCCTGCGGCTTGCCGCTTGATGCGTCCAGCAAAGATTCGCTGCTTGAGAACAAAGATCAGTACGTGCGCGCCGCGCGCGTGTTCGAAAAGAGCGCTTTCGATGCGTACCTTCTAACGGATTTCGATGACACCGTTGCGCTGAAGTGCGCTTTAATGGGCATCCGTCAGGTGTCGGATCGTCCCGTGTTCGCTTCCGTAACGGTGGATGCGCAAGGCGCGCTGGCTCGTCGCGGCACGCTGAAAGAAGCCCTGGCCGTTATGGAAGAGTTCGGCGCCTCGGTGGCGGGCTTTACGACCGGTGCTCCGTTGGATGACGTTTGCGCTTTGACGCGCCGCGCTGCTCAAGCGACTGACCTGCCGCTTCTTGTGCAGCTTCACGTTGCATGTAAAGACCCCAAGCAAGGCAAAGCGACCGCTGAGAACCCGTATTACTGCGCCGATACCATGGTGCAGGCGGCTGTTCGTTTGCGTGCCGAAGGGGCGCAGTTCCTGCGTGCGGTGGGCGATGCGTCTCCCGCGTATACAGGTGCCTTGGCTGCAACGCTGTCTGGCCTTGATGTGATTCCTTCGCGTTTCGCGGAATAGGTCGGTGCAACGGGAAAGCTACGGCGGTGGCGTTACACCACCGTGCGGCTGCAATACGATATCCCGAAGCGGCGCAGCTCTTGAAGTGTTGTGGTTGCCTGATCAGCGCGGCAAAGGAGCAAAAGAAGGCGAAGAGAGGTCGAAGGGTCCAGATGGCGGCAACACGCGCGAAAAAACTTACAAACAAAGATAAAAGCCCTTATTACGGGGCTTTGCAGGTGCTTGTCGACGACTTGTTTCAATACAACGAGGAAGTGCGGCGCTTGGATGTTGTTATAGCGGCTGAGTCAAGCGATCTTCCCGATGATCTGCGCGAAGTCGTGAACATTTTGCCGCCGGGAACGTATACGCGTGAGCGCTTGTGCTCCCAGATGAACTCCATCATCAGCGGTCACGCTTGGGGCCAGGTGTACGGAACGGTCGTTTAGCTGCGTCTTGCCACCCGCTGCTAGCAAGCGTCGATGTACTGGTTGATGATAACGCGCAACTCGTTGATGCCCGTGCCGCTTTCCGATGAGACCGCCAGCATGGGAACGTCTTTGCCCAGCTGCAATTGCTTGCGCAGCATGGCCGTTTGCTTCATGCATTGCTGCTTTGACAGCTTATCCGCCTTGGTGAGCACCACTATGAAGGGCAGGCCGCTTTCGCGCAGGAACTCAATCATGTTCAGGTCCAGCGCCGATGCCTCGTGGCGGATGTCGATCAGCGACACGACCAGCGCAAAGATGCGTTCCTGGTTGAAATAGCCCTCGATGAGCTCGCTCCAGCGGTGCTTTTCCGATTTCGCGACCTTCGCAAAGCCGTAGCCAGGCAGGTCAACAAAATCGTATCCATCCACGTCGTAGAAGTTGATCGTGGCGGTTTTTCCCGGCGTCGATGAAACCTTCGCCAGGCTTTTGCGGTACATAAGCTTATTTAGCAGCGATGATTTGCCCACGTTCGAGCGCCCCGCGAACGAGACTTCGGGCAGGGTGGAAACAGGCAGCTGCGAAGAGGTGCCGTAGGCTGCTTTGAATTTCACGTTATGGTAGTTCATGGGTGTCCTTTGCTAGAAAATAGCTTCCAGGGCGGCTGGCTGCGGCTTTCCTCAAGCTCTGAGCAGCGCACATGCGGAAATTATCGCATATTTTGCCGAACGGAACGCACGTTTTCGCTTAAAACACCTTGAAAGAAGCATATAATACACGTTTACCTGTGCCGCGTTACTATGCTGCGTTCACGTTGCCGCGTGTTCGCGCGAGCTGCGTAATTGCATTGCACGTTGCCTGGGCAGCGGTGGTAGCGCGGACAAAGAAGTCGAAAGTCAAAGAAAAAGGAAGACGCATGAAGGAATACAATCCTCACGAGCTTGAGCCGCGCTGGCAAAAGGCTTGG
>CAKUDT010000138.1 GCA_934645125.1 uncultured Eggerthellaceae bacterium | reverse complement strand
AAACATAAGCAAGCTCTTCATCGGTCATGCGCGTATTCAGCGGCAACGTGATTTCGTTTGCGAAATGCGCGTACGCGTTGGGGTAATCTTTGATATCGAAACCCAGATTCGCATACGCGGAAAGCAGCGGCAACGGCTTATAATGGACGTTTGTGCCCACGCCTTCTTCTGCCATGCGCTGAATGAGCAGATTGCGGAACTCCATGGATTTTCCCGTAAGGCGCGTGATCATCAAGTGGCCCGACGAATGCTTCTGGTCGGTGTAATGGTCAAGAAACTCCAGTTCGTATGCAGAAAGCTTCTCTTCGTACGCTTCGATCATCTGCTTGCGGCGCTCAAGCATGCCCGGGTAGCGGCGCAGCTGAGCCAACCCGATAGCAGCCTGGATGTCGGTCATGTTGCACTTATAGCCGGGGAAGACCACGTCGTATTCCCATGCGCCCGCTTTGTTTTTGCTCAGCGCGTCTTTGCTTTGCCCGTGGAGCTGCATGAGCATGGTCTCGTGATAGAACGCGTCGTTATCAAGGCCGGGAATCGCACGCCAAGAAAGCGCACCGCCTTCTGCAGTAGTGAAGTTCTTCACGGCATGGAAGCTGAACGTGGAGAAGTCGGCGATGTTGCCCGCCATGGTTCCCTTGTAGCTTGCGCCCAGCGCATGAGCGTCGTCGGTGATGAGGATCACGCGATCGAAAAGCTCTTGTTTGGAACCTGCTTTCGGGTGCCATAAGTTCTTTTTCTGCTCCAGAATGGCATAGATGCGGTCGAAGTCGCACAGCGTTCCGCCCAGTTCAACAGGGATAACCGCTTTTGTTTTCTCGGTGATAGCGGCGGCCATGGCGTCGTAGTCCATTTCGAAGGAATCGCTTTGGATGTCAACGATAACGGGCGTGGCGCCCACGTGAACAATGGGCGAGGCGGAAGCGGTGTATGTATACGCGGGTACAATGACTTCATCGCCCGGGCCGATTTCAAGCAGGCGCAGAATGGATTCAAGCGCGCACGTGGCGCTTGAAAATGTTGCAAGACCTGCAGCTCCCGTGTAGTCACGCAGTTGACGCTCGAGCTCTTTCGTCTTGGGGCCAGTGGTAATCCAGCCGCTTTTCAACGTATCAACAACTTCGTTTATCTCGTCTTCGGAAATATCGGGGGGAGAAAAGGGAATGTTCATTTTTACACTCATGGAAGTCCTCCAATCGGCGGTGGGCGCGGTGCCCTTTAGTTCGAACTTTATATTATGCGCCATTTTTCGCATTATGGGCCGTTGTGGGGTTTTATCCACAAATGCATATTCGATGGATGATAAGCGTTTGTTGCAAAGGGTTCATGGTGCCGCCGGGAATCCACTGTGCATGATCCGTGGCGCTTAAAAAATGAAAACTACTTGAAACAATGGCACGGTATCATACCAAACGATAATGTGTATATGCCATAATAGCGTTTGTGCAGCGCAAGATGGCTTTTGAGGGGTGCAAGCCCATGTTTCAGGAGGCATGAGATGTCTGATCTTCAGCGTGATTTCGTTATTAAAACCATCGAGAACCGTGATGTTCACTTCGTTCGTTTCTGGTTTACCGACGTGCTGGGAACCATGAAGTCTTTTGCTGTTATTTCAAGCGAGCTGGAAGATGCATTCGAACGCGGCATGGGCTTCGATGGAAGCTGCATTGAGGGTTTCGGCCGCGCAGGCGAAACGGATATGCTGGCGTTCCCCAGCCCTACTACGTTCCAGATTTTGCCGTGGCGCCCCGATAGCAACGCGGTGGGACGCATGTTCTGCAACGTGTGCACGCCCGATGGCGAGCCGTTCAAGGGCGATCCGCGCTATGTTCTGAAGAAGATTTCCTGCAAAGCGCAAGAGATGGGTTTCGTATCAAATATGGGTCCTGAGCTGGAGTATTTCTACTTCAAGAGCCCCGATGCGCCCGAGCCGCTTGATCGCGGTGGCTTATTCGACTTAACGTCGCTTGACTCGGCGACCGATTTGCGTCGTGACACTATTATCACGTTGGAGAAGATGGGCATTCCCGTTGAGTACTCTCATCACGAGCGCGGTCATTCGCAGCATGAAATCGACTTGCGTTTCACCGATGCTGTGTCTATGGCAGATGCCGTTATGACATACAAGCTGGTTGTGAAAGAGATTGCGCTCAAGCACGGCGTATACGCGTCGTTTATGCCGAAGCCCATGGCTGACCAGCCCGGATCGTCCATGCATGTGCACCAGAGTCTGTTCGACCTGGATGGCAACAACGTCTTCTTCGATGCGTCCGACCCCCTGGGGTACAACCTTTCTGCTACGGCAAAGCACTACATTGCCGGCATTTTGAAATATGCTCCCGAGTTCTGCCTGGTCACGAACCAGAACATCAATAGCTACAAGCGTTTAGTTGTTTCTGCAAATGATTCAGCGATGCTTACCTGGTCGCGCAGCAACAGCGCTTCGATTGTACGTATTCCCGGGTACCGCCCTGAAAGCGAACAAGATGCGCGCATTGAAGTGCGCAACCCCGACCCTGCAGCGAACCCGTATCTGGCGTTTGGCGTTATGCTGGCGGCCGGTCTGCGCGGCATCGAGGAAGAGCTTGAGCTTGCCGCTCCCGTTGAGGCGGGCGCGCAGCTTCCGCGCGATAGGCATGCGCTGGCGAAAATGGGAATCGGCTCGTTGCCCGAGAGCTTGGGCGAGGCGATTGACCTGTTTGAGGCATCGGATTTCTTGCGTGAAACGCTGTGAGAGCACATCCACAGCTATCTTATTGAGCATAAGCGTGCAGAATGGGAAGAGTACCAGAGCCGCATTTCTCAATGGGAGCTCGATCGATATTTGGCGGTGTTGTAAATGCAGCGAAAAAATGTGATTTTCATTGCGGACAGCCTTGATAACGCTCGCGTGTTCAAAACGGCGCTTACCGGCCTTGATGTGGATATTGCAAGCGGCTCATCGGCGCAGCTTCAGCGACTTTTGCAGCAGCATCCTGATTATGACCTGGTCATTTTTGAAGCTACGAACGATTCGGGCGAAAAAATGGCGCAGGTGGAAAAGATGCTTTCCCACGAGGGAAGCGGGGCGCTGCTTGTCATTGTAAGTCAGGAGCGACTGAACGATTTTCGTTTTCCGGTGCAGGTGAAAAGCGATTTCGTAGTGCAGGGCGCATCGGTCGAAGAATGTTCGGCGCGTATTCGTCAGCTTCTGTGGCCGGGCAACGAGACCGCTTCGTCGGATTATCTGACGGTTGATAATATGACTATCAACTTGGCTACCTACCAGGTGAAAGTAAACGGCGAGCCCGTTGATTTCACGTATCTTGAATATGCGCTTCTGGCGTTTTTGGTCACGCATCCTGGGCGCACGTATTCGCGCGATGCGCTGCTGCGCCGTGTATGGGGCTTCGATTACTATGGCGGCTCCCGCACCGTTGACGTGCATGTTCGTCGCGTGCGCGCGAAGCTGGGCCCCGAGCTTTCCCAGCGCTTGGAAACTGTGCGCGGCGTGGGCTACTTGTGGAATTCGTAAGGGATGCGGCCGTGGATGCCGCTGTGGAGACGGCTATAGAGGCGGTTATGAAGGCAGAGTGAGCCCTAAGGCCAAGGTCGAAAGCTTGCTCCGTTCGCGACCGCCGCGCATGTTTGCAGCTAAGATATTGTACCGATTGTAGTGCCGTGCATCGGGCGTGTATTCCGCGCCGGGCGCACGGTATTTTGCTGCCACGCGGTTGTGGACACTCTGGGCACGCAACCAACTTGTCAATAGGGGGAGGGGTTGCGCTGGGGTATACTCTTTTATCGAACAATCGAAGGAGTAATCATGCCTAAAACCGTAGCAGTCATTGACGGCAATTCCCTTATGCATCGAGCGTTTCACGCGGTGCCTCCCACCATGAACGCGCCCGATGGAACGCCTACGAATGCGGTGTTCGGGTTCTTCAGCATGCTGCTGAAATTCATCGATGAAAGCCAGCCCAACGCGATTATCTGCGCTTTTGATGCAGGAAAACCGCAGTTTCGCATACTGGCGTTGGAACAGTACAAGGCGCAGCGTCCTCCCATGGACGATGACTTGCGTGTGCAATTCCCCGTAGTCGAAAAGCTTCTTGAATCAATGGGCATTCCCATTGTAAAAATGCCTGGTTGGGAAGGTGACGACATTTTAGGAACCGTTGCCGCGCGCGATGAGGCTCTTGGCTTCAAAACGCTGCTGCTTACGGGCGACAAAGATGCCTGCCAGCTGGCAAGCGGGCTTACAAGCATCGTTTCCATGAAAAAAGGTGTTACCGATATCGTGGTTATGGGTCCTGCCGAAGTTGCAGAAAAATACGGCGTTGGACCCGAGCTCATCCCCGATTATCTGGGTCTTATGGGCGATAGTTCTGACAACATCCCCGGTGTTCCCGGCATTGGCCCGAAAACCGCCACGAAACTTCTGCAGCGGTTCGGCAGTATGGAGGGCATCTACGAAAACCTTGATAAGCTCAAGGGCAAACAGCTCGAAAACATACGCGACAATAAAGATGCCGCGTTCGTAAGCAGGCAAGTTGCAACTATTGTGCGCGATGCGGATTTGGATATTGACCCTGAAACCGTTGAGTTTCCCAGCTACACGGCAGAGGCGGTGCAAGCGGCGTTCGGCGAGATTCGCTTGCAGGCGCACTTGGGTCATGTTCTGCGCTACATTGATTCCGAGGTGCCTGCGGTTCCTGCGTTCGAGGTTGCCGTTGAAGAGCCCTTGCTTGGCGCCGATGCGCGTGCGCTTTTTGAGAAG
>CAKUDT010000137.1 GCA_934645125.1 uncultured Eggerthellaceae bacterium | reverse complement strand
GGTAGAATTACTATCAATGGAGCTTACATCAGGCATTATGCAGCAGAAAGCGCAAAAAGAGCCGCTTTTCTTACAATAAGGGAGGTCTCCCCCAGCAAGAAAAAAGCAGCTCCGACTAAGCTCCGATTTCGTTGCGTTTTCAACGTACTTGCAATTACCAAACCTTGCTTCGAAAGCGGTGGAAAACGATGCAGCACGGACAAAGCGAGAGCTATGCCCCCGCCTCAAAGCCAACAAGCAAACCGCCCGACTCCGCGTAATAAGAGCACAGGCCTTCGTTTTCACCAATCGTAATATGGCATTCGGGAAAACGCTCTTTGATAAGCACTTCGAGCTTCTGGGCGGCGGCAAGGTTTTGCGTGTGACGCAGAATCGTTCTTCCGCCCGCAAATCCGCATTCCACCATATTTGTGAGAATCTGGTTGAGTGCATTTTTCTCGCCACGTGATTTATGCAACACCTGCAACTCGCCCTGATCGCTGGCTTGCCCGACAATGCGAATGTTCAACGCGCTGGCAAGCTTTGCAACAAGAGGGTTCACGCGACCGTTCTTCGCAAAGTTATCGACTTTCCTCAAAGCGAACATGAGATGAGTGCGCTTCCAGTACTCCTGGATAGCGGAAACGATATGCTCAAACGAAAGATTCTCTTCAATGAGCTGGGCATATTTCTCTATGATGAGCTCAAGCTCGGGACCTGTTGACTTCGAGTCAAGCACGAACACTTTCGCGCCAGAATTGTCTTCCTGGTAATGCTCCGCCGCATTGACGGCGGCGTTATAGCCACCGGAAAGACCGCTGGTCAAGGCAACGGCAAACACTTCATCGGCATCGCCGAACGCGTGAAGCCAATCTTGGATATTGGGGCACGACGTAGTAGAGGCATCCTTCGTTTTTTCAAGGGCATCGAGAAATGCCTGTTTATCAAGGGATTCGTTATCCACATAGTCCACGCCATCTACGCGAACGGTCAAGGGTGCAAAAGCATAAGCAACACCGGGCAGGGTGCGGACATTCGATGATGAGTCCGCAACTATTACTCGTTTCACTTCAGTTACGCATCTTTCTTGGTCGGTTGGTCTGAAACTGCCCTTACTATACCATTACACCAACGCACCGCCGCAGCTGGAACCAAAACCTGCTGCGCAACTGTAACAAATGGGATGCGTGCGCACCTGACGCGGCGGCAGCTGACCATTCGCCATGTCGAAAATCGTGGCATCGCGGCCATCGTGCTGAAGCGCCAGCCCCAGAACATGATTCACTTCGCAGTCGTACAAACGACCGTCGTAGTCCACGTTCACCTGGTCCAAGCACATCATGCGCGTAATAGCCATAGCATTGAAATTATCCGCCAAAAGCGCCAAGTAGCGATCGAACATGCCCGAATCAAGCAGATCCTCGGCAAAACGCCCGATGGCATAATTATTGAACGCCAACAAGTTATCGAAGCGAATACCCTGTTCCTGCTCGAGCTTCACGCGATACGCTTCCTCAATCATATATTGCGGCGGCGGCAAGAACGGGCCGGCAACATTGAACACCAGATCAAGGACAAGCCCTTCCCCCTTGCCGTAACCGCGCTCGTTGAGCTTTTTTGCCGCACGACACACGCGCTCGAACACGCCCTTGCCGCGCTGGTTATCGGCCATATCGGGCAGGTAAAATGGCAAGCTAGCCACCACATGAGCGCCCGTTTCCGCGAATACATCCATCAAATGCTCGTAGCGTGTGATTTCCAGCAACGTTAAATTCGAACGCACGATGACTTCTTTTGCCACCTTTGCCGACTCGCGCAAAAACCACTCGAAATCGGGATGCAACTCAGGCGAGCCGCCCGTGATATCCATCACGGCGAAGTTACCGGCCGCAAACGCCGCAAGAATGGCTTCCATGGTTTCGCGCGACATGCATTCAGTGTTATCCGGACCGCACTCCAAATAGCAGTGCTTGCAGGCCAAATTGCACTTATACGTGATGTTCGCCTGCATCGTTTGCTGGTGCTCATGCGTGCGCAAAAGCGTTGGCTGCCCCACGCGATCTTCGAAGCTCTTATAATCCATGCGCTCGTACGCGTCTTCCAGAAACGCACAGTCGATCTTGCATTTTCCCTCATGCACTTCAAGCGCTTGCTGGGCGCGGAGCGCGTTGAACGCACCCCGATGCGGACCCGCTTCCGTTATATGGAAATATTTGCCATAACGCGAAGCCGCCAGCATGCGCGCCGTATTTCCGCTTACCGCCACCGGCTTGCCCTTCTTGAAGCGAATGTCAGCGGAGTAATCGAAATAGCGCGGCATCTCCGGCATGCCGCCCAAATACGTGGCAACCTGGCCGTAGTCTTCCTCGCCCTTCTCAAGTCCGCCTGTTTTGATAGCGCGCACCGTGCATGAAGTAAACGACATGAACCCGAGCTTTGTCTGCAAATCAAGCGCACCTACGTGCATGTCATCGACAACGGTATGCACAAAGGTTGGCCAACCGACCTGAGCCATGAGTTCGCGGAAATCTTTCTCGTAAAGCGCGCCACCTAAGCATTCGCCCACTAAAACGGGGTCGTGACGCAGCTCATCACTCATACGACGGTCGGAATACACGTCGGAGAAGTACAGCTCGCCGCCCGGCTTCAAAACACGGTAAACTTCGGATAAAACCAGTTCCTTGAAAGGAGACAAATTCACCACGCAGTTGGAAACAACCAGGTCAATAGATTCATCTTCAATGCCGCAAGCGGCAAGATCTTCAATGTAGCCCAGGCGAAATTCAACGTTGCTTTCTTCGTAGCCAAAGCGCTCGCGCTGCTCATCCTGATATTTTTTGGCCAGGTCAAGCTGCGATTGCGTCATATCAACGCCAATAACGCGCCCCGTTTTGCCCACAAGCTTTGATAACACGTACACGTCGCGCCCCGTGCCGCAACCCAGGTCAAGCACCGTCGCGCCCTCCAGCGCAGGAGGAATGGGGGAACCGCAGCCATAGAAGCGTTCCACCACTTCATCGGCGATAAGCGGCATAACCTCGGCCACATAGCGCGGCGGCGCGCTGGTGGTACAGCACGTCGCATCGGTTTTCAAATCATCGGATGCCGAAAGATGCTGGCCGTAGTAAGCCTGCACTTCTTCGTGCATAGTGGTTAGAATCATAAACAAACTTCCTTATAAAAACAGGTGGCCCGTAAAAAAGGCCACCTTGAACAGGTATTATTCGGTCAGTAACGCTTAGAAACGACTTGCGCGACCGCCGTTACGACGACCTTCATCATAGAAGCCGAAGCACTCGGTGAAAATAGTCTGACATTTCAGGTTATGGTGTTCCTTGATAGCATCAATCGCATCGTCCACAATCTCGGCCATAAGATCAGACTCGCAAAGCGCTCGCGCGTTCACGATAATCGCCATAGCGGTGTAATCTTGCTGCAGCTTATGATCGTACTCAATGTCGTAATCCACGCCTATAAGCGATGCTTTCACATAATCTTCGCCTTCGCCCGATGCAAAAAGCTTCAAATGCGGCACGTTGCGGCGTGCGTCAATCAAGCCGTCGCGGATTGCCTCGAAGAAATCATCGACTACTTGGTTGAAATCAATATTCTTGCCATCACGTTCTTTTGCGAAGAAGCGGCGGTTGTACCAGCACATTTGACGTTCAGCTTGGTCCATCTCGTCAGAGCCGTAGCCAATTTCGCGATGCACCGCGGCCGCACGGTGGCTCATCAGATAATCGACGACTTCATCAACGCCTTCGCCGGTGCGCGCGCTCATACACATAACGGGAATGTCCGGGTAAGCAGTGCGGATAAACTCCAGGTCAGCAGCAAGCTCGTCTTCATAGAGCATATCGACTTTATTCAGTACAATCAAATCCGCCTCGGCAATTTGCGCATTCAGCAAGAAGCGCATCTCTTCGGGAAGATTGATGTTCGCGCGCTCGGGCAGAATCATGCGCAATCGCTCAGGGTCAACAATGCAGGTCAGCGGCAACAGCTCGTATTTATCAGGATACTCGTCTTTAATCTTGATGACCACGTGGTCAAGCGAACCCAGCCCGCTGCCGGGGATATCGGACATAACAACCGTGCAGCCGTTATTCACCAGACCGTCAATGCGATACACCAGATCCTCGGTCACATAGCAAATGCAGTCCCCCGTGATTTCGGAGATCTCAACATCGGCCATGCGCGTCAAATCGGCATCGACCAGGTTCTTTGCGCCCAAATCATTCGCGATGATGCCGCCTTTTCCGTACTTGCGGTTAATCACGCGCGCCATGGCAATCATGCTTGTGGTTTTGCCTGCGCCCAAAAAGCCGGTAACCACCATATAAGCCGGTTTTGTCATGAAATGTGCTCCTTTACTTACACCACACGCGCCCAAAGACGCTCAAAGTTTTCTTTTAGGAAGGATACGCTACTTTTCAACCGTTTTCACTTGAAATTCGCGCAAATGACCGATATAGTCTACTACCAGTATTAGTTTGCGTCTAATATATGCCACGCAACAGGCAAAGTCAAAACAAACATTGCTTGATACACTGAACAAAGGAAAGGAAGAACCCACTATGTCAAGTCTTACCCGCCGCGGTTTCGTTGCCGCAACCGCTACTGCTGTCGCAGGTCTGGGTCTTGCCGGATGTGCCAGCTCCAACGCTTCTAGTTCCGCCTCTGCAAGCGCCGCTGCTTCTTCAAGTGCCGGTATTGCCACCATTGAGCTGAACGACGAAGTTGAAGAGCTCACCGTTGTCACCAACATCAAAGACACGAAGACGTCAAGCA
>CAKUDT010000136.1 GCA_934645125.1 uncultured Eggerthellaceae bacterium | reverse complement strand
GCTCCGATGCCGATGTGATTGTCACGGAAACATTGGCGGATTCTTCTCTTACCGCAGGTCAAGCTCATGCAGCCAATAGCGCACCCGCGGCAGAAGTTCTTGCCGTTGAAGTGCTGGTGACAGATGCCTCCCAAGGCGCTGCTTCCGAAATTCTAATTGAGGCATCCACGGAAGCCTCGGCTGCAGAAGGTTCCCTGGAACCTGCAACTCCGAATCGCGTCCGTCGTGAGCGCAATAATGGCGCCAACAACGGCGATCGCAACAATAACGAGCGCAACGGCAACAACAATAAAAAACGCCCGAAGCAGAATCAAAATCAGAACCAGAACCAAGGTTCCTCCGATAAGAACAACGGCCAAAATCAGCAAAATCAGCAAGGCCAGAATAGCCAGAATCAGAGCAAGAACAACAACAAGGGCGCTTTCGATCGCGATCATCGCCGTCAGCGTCGTCAGCATGGCAGCCGCGAGGTTTTGCCCAGTATTTCGCGTGATGAGCTTGCCGAGATGAAAGTGGGCGACCTGCGCGAAAAGGCTGCTGAGTACAGCATTGACGCATCGGGCTACCGCAAGGCCGAGCTGGTCGATGTCGTGTTCGAGGCGCTGTGCAAGGCCGAGGGCATCATTGAGGTCACGGGCATTCTGGACATCATGAACGATGGCTATGGCTTTTTGCGCACCAAGGGTTATCTGCCCAGCGAAGGCGATGCATATGTGAGCCTTTCCATCATTCGCCGCAATGGTCTGCGCAAAGGCGATTACGTAGTGGGTTTGACGCGCCCCGCGCAGGGCAACGAGAAATACGCTGCCATCCAGAAAGTCATTAGCGTGAACGATACTCCCGCCGATGAGCTGGGCGGACGCGTTCGCTTTGCCGATTTGACGCCGATTTATCCTGATGAGCGCTTGATCATGGAGCACGGTAAGAGCACCACCACAGCGCGCGTCATCGATTTGGTGTCGCCCATTGGCAAGGGACAGCGTGGTTTGATTGTGTCTCCGCCAAAAGCGGGCAAGACCACGGTTCTCAAAGATATTGCCGCTGCGATTTCTGCGAATAACCCCGAAGTCCACTTGATGTGCCTTCTGGTTGACGAACGCCCCGAAGAAGTGACCGACATGGAGCGCTCCATTAAGGGCGAAGTTATTTCTTCCACGTTCGATAAGCCGTGCGAAAATCATATTGCGGTGGCAGAGCTTGTTATCGAGCGTGCAAAACGCCTGGTAGAACAAGGGCGCGATGTAGTGATCCTGCTGGACTCCATCACGCGTTTGGCGCGCGCTTACAACATGGGCACGCCCGCTTCGGGCCGCATCTTGTCCGGTGGTGTTGACTCGAGTGCTTTGTATCCGCCGAAACGCTTCCTGGGTGCCGCCCGCAACATTGAAAACGGCGGCAGCTTGACCATTTTGGGCACAGCATTGGTTGATACCGGCTCCAAGATGGACGAAGTTATCTTCGAAGAGTTCAAGGGCACGGGCAACATGGAGCTCAAGCTTGACCGCACGTTGGCCGATAAGCGCATCTTCCCCGCGATTGACCCCATTACATCGGGCACGCGTAAGGAAGAGCTGCTGCTTGATCCGCAAGAGGCGCCGCTTATCTGGGCTGTGCGCCGTGTTCTTGCAAACTTGAACAATACGGAGCGTGCGATGGATACTTTGGTAAAATCCATCAAGCAAACTGAAACGAACCAAGAATTCCTTATTCGTTTTGCCCGTAAGGCGCAAAATTCCTCGAAGCAGGACAGTTTGGATTTGTAAGTTGAATAGGGAGCGGGTCAGCGCGCGTGTATGCACGCTGGCCCGCTGATTTGAATCACCAGGTAAGAACTGGATACCGGGTAAAAGGATAGAATATGGCACTGTTTACCAGCGAAAACTCAAAACCGTGGCCTGCACGCGCAGTAGTGACCGCAGGAATGCCGTATGGCAACAAGGCGTTGCATTTCGGTCATGTCGGTGGCGTTTTTGTGCCTGCTGACTGCTTCGCACGCTTCCTAAAGGACCGTATTGGTGCGGAAAACGTGCGTTTTGTGTCTGGCACCGACTGCTTTGGCTCCCCCATTATGGAGGGGTACCGCAAGCTTGTTGAGGCGGGGGAGTTCCAAGGAACCCTGTCCGATTACGTGCGTCGCAACCACGATGCCCAGAAAGCAACGCTTGATGCATACGAGGTTGAGCTGTCCATTTACCAGGGTTCAAGCTTGGATCACGCGGGCGAAGTGCATCAGCGCGTAAGCAACGAATTTCTAACGCAGCTCTACAAGAACGGCTGGCTGAAGAAGACCTCTACACTGCAGTTCTACGACGCGCAGGCGGAAACGTTCTTGAATGGCCGCCAGGTTGTTGGCTTTTGCCCTGTTCAGGGATGCAAGTCCGAGAAGGGTTATGCGGACGAGTGCGACTTGGGGCATCAGTACGAGCCGCAAGATTTGCTCAAGCCGGTATCCACGCTTTCGGGCACCACGCCTGAAATGCGTCCCGTGGAGAACTGGTACTTCGATTTGCCGGCGTTCACGCAGTATCTGCGCGATTACACCGACCAGCTTGAAACCGACCCTGACGTTCGCGCCATTGTTCCGCAGACGATTCGCGAATTTTTGGGCGCGCCGGTTACCTACATCAAAAATGAGTTGTACGACCAGTATCTGGCAATTGCAAATCAGCTGCCGCAGCATGAATATCGTGCAGCAGAAAAGGGGAAGCAAAGTTTTGAGCTGGAGTTTTTCTCGATTGATGACCGCGATGCCGCTCGTGGTGTGCTCAGCGCTGCCGGCATTCGCTTCCGCATGGGCAAGGCGTTAGTGCCGTTCCGCATGACGGGCAATATCGAGTGGGGTGTGAAAGCACCCGTGTTCGACGGGGTAGAGGGTCTTACCGTGTGGTGCTGGCCCGAAAGCCTGTGGGCTCCTATTTCATTTACGCAGGCATGCAACGATGAGCTGGGACTTCCGCATGAAAGCTGGCGCGATTTCTGGTGCGCGGATGATGCGCAGGTCTACCAGTTCATCGGCCAGGATAATTTGTATTTCTACGGTGTGGCGCAACCGGCACTGTTCCAGGCATTGCAGCCGGGTAATTTCGAAGGCGAAGGTGCGCCGGTCCGTCAGACGCGCTTAGTTGCGAATCATCACGTGCTGTTCGGCAAGACGAAAGCGTCTTCGTCTGGTGCGGTGAAGCCGCCTTCGGCCGATGAGCTGCTGAATTACTATACGCCCGAGCAGTTGCGTGCGCACTGGCTTGCGCTGGGTCTTGATCAAAAGTCGGTCGGTTTCTCGCCGAAGCCTTTCGATCCCGATCCGCAAAAGCGCGAAGATACGCGCTATGCCGACCCTGCGTTGAAGGAAGGCGCGCTGCTTACGAACGTGTTCAACCGCTTGGCGCGCAGCTGCTTCTACGAGGCGCAGAAGAACTTCGATGGCGTTATCCCTGTTGGAGCCGTTACGCCGAGTGTGGTTGCTGCGGCACACGATGTGCTTTTGAACTACGATCAGATTATGCACAAGGTGGAGCTGCATTCCATTGTTTCGCTCTCCGATGCGTTTATCCGCTACGCGCAAAAGTATTGGGCTGATGGCATTCGCGTTGCCGAGCAGGAAGGCGACACCGAAAAACGTCGTCAGGTGCTGCTTGATAGTACGTATCTGCTGTGGGTTTGCTCGGTGATGATGCATCCCGTGGTGCCGGGCGGCTGCCAAAAGATTTGCGACCGCCTTGGTTTTGACGCGCGTCGTTTCTTTAGCTGGAATGCGGATTTCGAGAGCTTGGCGGAACTGTGCACCGAAGAAGAGCGTGCAGCAGGTGGGCATGCCGTGGAGGATTTGCCGCCGCGCTACGACTTCTTTGAGAAGCATCCGAGTCAGTTCAAGTAGCATTTACTTGGGCATGCGCTTGTTATCAGGCATTTTGCGCTTTGCAATTACGAATATGAGAAAACATTCCGTTTCTGCCGAATCGGGACGTTTTTCTTGTGCACGCAGGGTGTTGCCAGCGAAGCTGATATAATTACCCGAATACGGCCAAAATGGGAATCCAAAGCAACAAAGAGAGCACTAGCGATTTGACCATGAATCCAAAACATGTGAAAAAAGAAGAGGCCTCTTCCGAAAAGCCAAAACATGCTGCTAAGGCGGCTCCTGCGGCACCCGCTGCATCCGTAGACGCGGTAAAGCCTGCAACGATCAATGCGTCCACGAAATCGGGGAAATCCGCGAAGGCGAAGGCGCAAGAAAAAACAAAGGTCGCTGCGGATGTCGAGACAGCCAACGGTGCCAACGGCAGCCAGGATTTCTTCTCTTCCGACTCCGCCGCGTATGACATGCCGCACTCACGCGGAAAACTTAAAATCGTCGGAATCGTTTTGGGTGTTATCGTTGCGCTGGTTGCTGCGCTTTATCTTGCCGGTGCTGTTTTCTTCATGAGTCATTTTCTTCCCGGTACAAATATCAATGGTGTTGATGTTTCTTGGAAAACACCTGATGAAATGCGGGGAAAAATTGCTGCCACGCTGGATGATTATCAGCTTGAGGTCACGGGTTATGGATGCGAGCTAATAATTCCCGGCAAGGAGATTTCCTATGGTCTTGACCCGGATCAGGATATGCTGGCGTATGTGAATCCGTGGACGTGGCCTGTTGAACTGTTCACCCATGCAGGCAAAAGCGCAACGTTCGCCGTTTCTTACAATAAGCAGACAGTGGCCGAGCTTTTGGATGAAACCCTTGCTGCCTGCAATGAAACCGCAACCGATCCCGTGGATGCTCATCTTGCTTA
>CAKUDT010000135.1 GCA_934645125.1 uncultured Eggerthellaceae bacterium | reverse complement strand
CAGGTTCGAGGCATGGCGCCGTTCAAGCCCATTCGAAATACTCTCAGTCAAATGCCCTCATAGTATACCCGATACCCACACGCGCGAGCCGTATAACCTTGCTCTGCACATAAAAAAGCCCACAGATGTCGCATGGAACCGCGCAAGCGCCGCAAAGTACGCTGCGAAAGAACCAATCAGTCCGCCCACGAAGGGCATCTTGTCGTTAAAACAGGGCAAATGCGCAAAATATTCCAGTACGGGGTAGGTTGGAGGCATGAATAGCGTCATTTGAAGCCGCTTAAGCAGGCATCGCCCTGTAAAACCCCAGGTCGCGAAAATCGTCTAACAGCGAAACGCACGGACAACCGCTCCTCACCTGCCCCGTACCGTCATATTTTGCGCATTCGGGGCTAAAAAACGACAACATGCCGCAAAACTACGCGCGAAACGCCTTTTTCGCAGAAGAAACGGAGTACAGGCTGCCCGAAACAACAATCAAGTCATCAGGGCCGGCAAGCTCCCTGGCCTTATCACGTGCGTCCTTGAAACTTTGCGCCTCTGCCACTGGCACGTCCGCACGTCCGCAAGCAGCACACTTCTGGCGCAAAACCGCAGCTAGATCCTCTGCAGGGAGCGCGCGCAGGTTCGGCGGCGTCATAGCAACAAAGCCCTGCGCAAAATCCGCAAGCGTCTCGGTCATGGAGTCGTAATCTTTATCCGCAAGCAGGCTGAGCACCACCCAAGGCGCCTTACCAGGGAAAACATCTTCGCATGTACGACGAAGCGCCTCGATGCCTTGCGGATTATGTCCACCATCGACCACTATCCACGGCGAACCGGGCACATGCGGGAACACCTCAAAGCGCCCCGGCCAACGAGCAGCCTGGATACCAGCGCGAACGTGCTCTGACGAAATAGCCCAACCACGCTGCTGCAGCGCGCGGACAATCTCAATGGCAAACGCTGCATTTCCTGGCTGGTACTCGCCCAAAAGTGCTGTATGCAAATCCTGGTATTCGCCGTAAGAGAACGTGCGAACAATCAACTCGCTACCATCCTCTTCGGACACAAGAGCGGTGTTCCCCGTGCTCAGCTGCGAAAAGTCAGGCTGCACAACCGGCGAGCCCACTTGGGCAGCAACCTGCGCAATAACCGCAGCGGCTTCAGGGTCTTGCGGATAGCTCACCACCGCAGAGCCCTGTTTGATAATTCCCGCTTTTTCCCCTGCGACCTGCGCTAACGTATCACCCAGAAGCGCGGTGTGGTCAAGTCCGATGCGCGCAATAGCGCACACTTCAGGCGCGTCGATGATGTTTGTGGAGTCAAGACGGCCGCCCAGACCCACTTCCAAAACCACAATATCACAGTTGCAGCGCGCAAAATGGCACAGCGCAACAGCCGTCATCAGTTCGAACTCCGTAGGGTGCTCGCCCGTTTCGCGTTCGACCTCTTCAGCTTTTTCTTTCACGTCAAGCGTTACTTCGGTCAGCTCGTCCATGGAAATAAGCTGGCCATTCACCTGGATGCGCTCCTCGAACGTCTCAATGTAAGGGCTGGTGAACACCGTTTGCCAGCGCGGCGTGTTTATGTAAGCAACGGCATCGAACTGTTCCATGAAATCCTCCAAAAGCGCAGGTAAACGCAATAACATCAAAACAAAGAAACAAGGGGAAGCAGCAGAAGCACCAACGGTCGCTACAGCGCCCCATTACAACATGCGAAAGTTTATCTCTCTTGGCGCAGCAATTCGCCCAAAGTAGCAAAATCCTGCTCAAGTGCTGACTGTTTCGCTCTATCGTAAATCGCCGCAGCGGGATGATAAATGGGAAACACCTTGAACTTCCCCGCCTGCTGCAACTTGCCGTGCAAATGCGTAATGCCAACATCGGTTTTCAAGATGAATTTCGTGGCGAAGTTACCTAACGTCACAATAAACTCGGGATCGATGGTGCGCGTCTGCTCGCGCAAAAACGGCGTGCAGAGCTCGATTTCCTCTGGACGCGGATCGCGATTACTGGGCGGACGGCACTTAAGCACGTTGGCAATATAGATGTCATCGCGCGCCAAACCGGCAATTTCCAGCATGGCATTCAGGTTCTTGCCTGCCGCTCCCACAAAAGGCTCGCCCTGCAAATCTTCGTTTTTACCAGGAGCTTCGCCAATCAGCATGACGCGCGCTTGCGGATTTCCCACACCAAACACCGTTTGCGTGCGACCATCGGCAAGCGGGCATGCGTGGCATGCGCACACTTGCTCGCGAATTGTCTCCAAAGGAATATGGGGCTTGCTCATCTCTGCCACCTTGCTTGTTGTTTTCGTTTCGCTCTTCGTCATTTGCGGCCGGCGCCAGGGACCGCTTACGCAGGTCGCGGCCTCAGCTCGCATTGTTCGCGGCTCGCAGCCTTCACAGCCGCGCCGCCCAACAGCTCGCGCCAGTTCCTGCAGCCTGTGCACCTCCACGTACAAACGCGGCATGCGATGGCTCAGCCCAATGGTTATCTCATGCGGAATGGTGCCGCATTCCTGCGCCATCCAGTCAATGGTGATTTCAGCATCGCCCTGCTTGCCCACCAGCAGCACTTCATCGCCGACCTGCGGCAGGCGCGGATTGACTTCACGCCGCAGCGGAAGATACTCGAACATGCACTGATCCATGCAAATGTTGCCCACCTGCGGATGCAGACGCCCTTCGAAAATCACACTCGTTTTACCTGATAGAAGGCGATTAAAACCATCGGCATACCCCAAGGGAAGCGTGCAGATATGCGAGCCGCCATTGCTGCGATAATGCAGCCCGTAGCTCACGCCATCGTTTATCCCCAACGTGCGCGTGTCCGTAATGCGCGCATGAACGCTCATTGCCGGCTGCAAATCATAGAACCCGCGCGTCTCCACGCAGGGATGATACCCGTACAGCGAAATGCCCAAACGCGCCATATCGAAATGCACGTTGGGATAACGCAGCAGCGCCGCCGAATTCGCGCAATGGACAATACCCGGATCAAAACCAGACGCTTGAATCGCATTCACGGCGTCCACGAAACGGCGCGCCTGAATCTCAAAATCGAACGTTTCCGCGCAATCCGCCGTAGCGAAATGCGTGAAAACGCCTTTCAGTTCAAGCTGCGCGTGGAAACTCACATTGCGCAAGAACTCAACAACCTGGTCATAACGGACGCCAATGCGGTTCATGCCCGTGTTGATGGCCAGGTGATACGGCGCCGTAACACCATATGCATTCGCAGCTTCAGCATATTCAATAGCGAAATCGGGCGAATAAATGCTCGGCATAATCTTGTAGCCCAAAAGCAGCGGAATGGCTGTTTTCGGGGGCTCGCACAAAAGAAGGATCGGCGCGTTAATCAGGGCTTCGCGCAACTCGATGCCCTCTTGCACCGTAGCAACCGCCAAATATTCGGCACCGGAGTTCAGCGCCGTTTTTGCCACGCGCACCGCCCCGTGGCCATACGCATCGGCTTTGACCACCGCGCACAAACGGCAGTTATACCCAATTTGGTTCTTGCTCACACGCACGTTATTGCGAATCGCGTTCAAATCGATTTCCAGCCACGACCAGCGCCTGTCAATAGGCTCAATCTCTGCCAATTTTTCGGGATCAAACGTCAAATGACCCTCGGTTTCCTGCGACGGCGATTCCTCTTTATGGGGAAGGCGCGCGCTTGACATGGTGTTTTTCTTAGCAAAACCCGTGAAGCCATTTATGAGCTCTTCCATTGGCTTTCCTTTCTGGTCGAGCTTTTTGTTCGTGCATATTTCTTGGGAGTCCGCGGAAGCAAAGCTGCTGCGAGCGAAGGTATCGGTGCAAGCGACGCTGCCGTTGCACTTTTCCGCTTCGCGCCCGCCAATGGCAAAGGCATCGGCGCAGGAAGCGGTACTGCCACCGCGAACGTTGCCACCGCCGCAACCAGCGGCGTCACTGCCGCCGCGGGCGCCCCTGGCGGCAGGAGCTCCAGCGCTGCATCCTTCGACACACGCAGAGCCCGCTGCTTTTGCAACGGGCTCTTGTGTATACGTCTCCCCTGAGCGCGCCTGTTGCGGCATGTTTTTCTGCGCATGCTGCGGCATTTTACGAGCAGCAACTGCGTTCCGATGTTTTCGGCTTGCTTTGGACACTAATGTCCGCCACCCGCCATCATCTTCACGGCATGAGGCAAAACACCCTCGATGCCCGCCCAATTTTCGCGAGCGGCTTTCTCGCTGCCCGGCAGGTTAATCACAATGCAGCTACCGCGCTGCATGCAAACGGCGCGCGAAAGCATGGCGTTCGGCGTGATTTGCAGGCTGTACGCACGCATAGCCTCGGCAATGCCGGGAACGTTGCGCTCGCAAACGTCGGCCGTTGCCTCGGGCGTAACATCACGCAGGGAAAGGCCGCTTCCGCCGCAGGTCAAAACAATGTCGGCATGCAGCTCATCAGCTCCGCGCACAATCTCGGCAGAGATTGCTGCGCGGTCATCCTTCACCACAACGTGGCTCAGGCACTCCCAGCCCTTCTCGGCAATGAGCGCTTCGAGCGCCGCGCCTGCCGTATCCTGCTTCATGCTGCGCGTGTCAGAGCAGGTCACAATCGCAAATGTGGGTTTTTCCACAGACATAGTGCACCTTGCCTATCGCTTGATGTTGTAGAACGCCTTCATGCCGGCGTACTGCGCGGAGTCACCCAGCTCTTCCTCAATGCGAAGAAGCTGATTGTACTTGGCCACGCGGTCGGAGCGGCACGGGGCGCCCGTCTTAATCTGACCGGTGTTGCACGCAACGGAAAGGTCGGCGATGGTGGGGTCTTCCGTTTCGCCGGA
>CAKUDT010000134.1 GCA_934645125.1 uncultured Eggerthellaceae bacterium | reverse complement strand
TCTTCGGCGGCTTTTTGCTCTGCCTGCGCGGCAAGACGCGCAGCACGCTCTTTCTCGTAGCGGGCGCGGCGCTCGGCAAACGTTTCGGCGGGTGCCTCTTTGCCAGCGTTGGCGGCGGCACTGGCAGCATTGCCCGCACCAGCGGCGTTATCGGTAGAAACACTGCTCTGAACTGGTGTTTCGGCGGAATCGGTCGTTGCCGATGACGCTGCAGCCGTAGCTGCGCCATTCGAAGCAGCTGGCTTTTTCTTCTTGGCAATAGAGGCCATCTCGTTCAAGTCGCCCGCCAAAGAAGAACCCGTCTTCTTTGCGATGCCGCCCATTTTATCCAGAGCAGCCAGCGGATCTTTGAACGGCTCTTCCGCGTTGGGGTCAAAAACGTCTTCTTTGATGACCTTGCTCATATCGCGCTGCGCGCTTTGGAACGTGCGAATTGCGCGCCCTAATGTCTTGGCCACATCGGGCAGGCGGTCGCCCACTAAAATGAAGCCGAAAATCAAAATGATAAGCAGCTCAAAACCGCTGATTCCGAACACATTTTCTCCTTGCTAAATGCCCCACAACCCCGTTCGCCGGCTTTCTGCGGCTCTGAACAGGGAAAACCCTCTCATTTTACCCGCACGTACGCTTATGCGCTGCCACCTGGCATGCAACAATCGCGCCGCGCAGACGTGCAAACCGAACGTTGCGCTTGCTTACGCGCCGCCACCCAACAGCGCCACTGCCATGGTCGGCAGCGCCAACGCCAACACCAAGATGACGCAAACTGCCACGGTGAAAATCTTCTTCGTGCGCTCGGAGGCCTTCTTCTTTTCCTCCGCCAGACGTTCCCGCTCTATCGCGGCCTGCATGCGCGCGTCGCGCTGCTTCGCCGTTATTTTCTGCTTTCCCATTACGTTCCTTAATCGCAACGTTTCCTTGCGTCTGACCAGCGCTTTTCTCATGAATCCAGCCAACGCAAGAAACACTAACTATAAAGCTGTATTTCTATACGACTTCCCTGTTCTTGCACACAAAAAGTCATTCTATCTCTGAACAGTGTATCTTAGCATCACCGAAAACAAAGAGGAGCGGCTTTACAAATTCAACGCAAAAGCACCCGTTTGCGGCCCCTTTTTGCAGCGAGCCAATACCCGCACGGCGCCATGATCCGCCCGTTAATCCGCGCCAATCGCTTCCCCACCCTTTCCAAGTGTCAGAACATCTGCGGACTGATTGCTTCCCCGCCCTTTGCAAGCACTTGCATCTCTGTAGATTTCAAGCGTACGCAGGGGGAAAGCACGTGCGACCGGCCCCGCGGCGGCGAAAATGCGTATACTGCCCCTATTATGGATAAATTAGACTTCACTTTCATACACGCGCCCGCGACGTACGATTTTCGCGAGCGCTCGATTATGTACGGCCCCGTGTCTGACATGGTGCCGTCTACGCCTATTTTCGAAATGTACCCGCTGGGACTCACCACGCTGTGCGAGTACTTCGAACGCAACGGCTTCCGCGCGCGCATTTACAACCTGGCGTCGATGATGCTGCACAAGAAAAACTTCGGCGTAGAGAAGAATCTGGCACGCCTGGAAAGTCGCATGTTCGGCATTGACCTGCACTGGATGCCTCATTGCCATGGATCCATTGAGGTGGCGAAAATCCTGAAACGGCTGCACCCCCATGTTCCGATCAGCTTTGGCGGACTGTCATCGAGCATCTTCCACGAGGATCTGATTGCCTACGATTGCATTGATTACGTGTTTCGCGGCGACTCCACCGAGGAGCCCATGCGCATGCTGGTGGAACGCGTGGTGCGTGCGCAAAAGACTGGCACTTCCGTGGGCGATTTGAGCGATATCCCGAACCTGACCTGGAAAGATGAGACGGGTCGCGTGCATATCAATCCGCTTTCGTGGGTGCCCGACGACATGAACGCCATTTCCATGGATTACGACTACCCCATGAAGGGCGTGCTGCGCCAGTTCGATTTCACCAGTTACCTGCCCATGAAGGGTTGGCTGCAGTACCCCGTGACCGCCAGCCTGACGTGTCGCGGATGCGCGCGCAACTGCGCCACGTGCGGCGGCAGCGCTTACGCGTTCAAGAACCATTTCGGGCGACGCAAAGTTGCGTGGCGCGACCCCAAGCTGCTTATTCGCGACATCGAGCACGTGCAAAATCACGTGTGGGGGCCCATTTTCGTGCTGAACGATTTCCTGCAAGCCGGCCCCGCATACACCGAGCAGTTCATTTGCGGCCTGAAGGGAAAAGTGCAAAACCCCATTGGCTTTGAGTTTTTCGGCCCACCGCTAGGCGGCAACGACTTCTACAACATGCTTGATGCCAACCTGAAAAGCTGGTCGGTGGAGATTTCCGCCGAAAGCCACGACGACGACGTGCGCGCGGCATTCGGCAAGGGCCACTACAAAATGGCGAAGCTGGAAGACACCATTGTCGAGGCGCTTTCGCATCCCAACTGCGACCGCTTTGACCTGTATTTCATGACAGGCATTCCCAAGCAAACCGCCGCTAGCGTGCGCGAGACCGGCGCATACGTGCAGCACCTGTACGAGCGCGTGAATTACGACCCGCGCCTGGTGGTTATGACCAGCCCTATGGCGCCGTTTTTGGATGTGGGTTCTATCGCGTTCGACAACCCCGAACATTACGGATACAAGCTGCGCGCACGCACGTTCGAGGAGCATCGTCAGCGCATGATTCTTCCCAGTTGGAAGCACATCATGAACTACGAGAGCGACTACATGAGCGTAGACGAGATGGTGGACGCCACGTATGATGCAGCACTGGACATTAATCGCATTAAAGGCGAGCACGGCATTTTGGACCCCGCAATGAGCGCGGCGGTGGACAAGCGCGTGCGCGAGGCACGCGAGCAGATGAACCGTCTGGACGACGTACTGTATAACGGCACGGGACGCATCGACACGCGCATGGCGGCGCTGAAAGAGGAATTCGAGCGCTTGTCGGAAAATACAGTTGCAGAAAAGAGTGAGTTGAACTGGGCGTTTGATATCAAGCCCACCCATGCGCTGCATCTTGCGAAACTGGGGGTCTCCAACGTGCCGGCAAACTTGGCAAGCCGCTTGACGGGAACATGGCGTGCGGCGGCAAGCGAGTTTGCGTATCCTCCGCAGAAAAATGGCGTGCAAGCACCCGCCTGGAACCCCGATGGCACGCCGAACTGCACGTTCAAGGGCGTAGTCACCGATGGTATGGGTGACGGACGCTTGCTTGCGAATGATGCCGGCGAGCAAGTGGCAGCATTCGGAAGCGTGGTGGCGCCCGGGTTTGCGCGCGAGAACACGAATGCCGCGTTCGACGCGGAAAACGCCGAGCTGGAAGCAGGCCGCGCCGGCACCGATGCCATTGTGGGCGATGCATGCGCCATTCCCGCAGCTCAGCGCGGTAGCGTGATGCACGATCCGCTGCTGGAGCAGATGATGGCCGAAGAAGCTGAACGCACGGAGCACCACGGCCCCCTAAGCGCAGGAGGCCTGAAAGGAGCAGCGGGACGCGCCGGCGCTCGCGATGCCCGCAAGCTGGACAAACTGCGCCGTCGCGATCAGTAAGGACGCAGGGCGGCGCAGGGGGCGTTAGGCGCAGGGTGGCACGAATGCCGAGCGCCGGTCGGCGCGCGTCGCGATACCGGTGCCAGCAGAGCGTAGCTGCGCCCTTGCCACGAAAACCTGAACCTTCGATTTCGCCTTCGCGTGCAACCTGAACAGGGCATTTGCCGTTTTTTGAAAGGAACAACACAACGTGAACATTGATACCGCAACAGGAAAAGAAGCGCCTGCCGAGATTTCATCGGAACGCGTAAAAGATATTTTTAGCAGCATCGCCAAGAAATACGAACGGTTTAACGCTATTTCGAGCTTTGGCGCGTATAAAGCATGGCTTGCCGGCATGATGCGCCAAGCGCCCATTAAAGAAACCGACAACGTACTTGATATCGCAGGTGGCACGGGAGATGTGTCGTTTACGGTCGCACGCACGAAACACCCTGCGCACATTCAATGCACTGATTTAGTAGACGAAATGCTGGACGTTGCGCGCGCTCACGTGGAACTCGAGGGCAAAAATTGCGGCGTGCCCATTGACTTCGAGGTCGTGGACGCGCAGAACATTCCGTACGCCGACAACAGCTACGATGCCATTACTATGGCGTACGGTATTCGCAACATGCCTGATCGCGAGCAAGCGCTTGCGGAAATGTTTCGCGTGCTCAAGCCGGGCGGCAGCCTAACGTGCCTTGAGTTCTCCACGCCGCCGAATGCTGTGTGGCGCGCGCTATACAACTTTTACCTGAAGCACCTGATTCCCTTCTGGGGAGGTCTGATCACGGGCGACAAATCAGGATTTGAGTATCTGGCGAAAAGCATTAAGGCGTTTCCGAATCAACAAGGGCTGGCTCACCTTATGGAGGACGCCGGCTTTGTTGATATGACCTGGAAAAACTATACAGGCGGCATCGCTGCGGTGCACGTAGCGCATAAGCCTAAGGCGTAGCTTCTGGTTCTGGCTGAGCAGTGCGGGCGCTTAGGCCCCCACTCCCCGCGCCACCCATAATGCAATTTCCTTAATCCCAACTCGCAAAAGCTGCGACTCCCAGGAGTGGGCCAGTTCAAAAATGTCGTTTCGCCGTCTTTCTTGCGGGCTACTAGAGAGCATCTTGTCGAAAATTTTGGGTGAATGTGCAAAATATTCCCGTTCGGGGTAGGTAAAATACGCAAATAGCTCGCATTTTCCCGCTTCAAGACTTCGCATCGCAGCACCATATTTACAAAACCCCAGGTCACC
>CAKUDT010000133.1 GCA_934645125.1 uncultured Eggerthellaceae bacterium | reverse complement strand
CAACCAAACTCTCCATGCGCTCCGGCACATAAACAGAAGGCGCTGGCTGAAAAGGAGTTCCCGTTATTTCTACTTCTGTTGTTCGATAGGCACCTCGTGTCGCAGGATCTTGAGCCTCGGCGTACACAAGCTCATGCGCGCGTTTTATAAGACGTTCGCTAAAGTCGGCTCCCTCTTCTATCGCTTCCCCCAAGAAACGCAGGGCGGCAAAGCCTCCCTCAGCCCGACGAATATCGTCACGCGGCGCATTCACGGAAACACCCTGGTAAACAAGGGCTGTATCGCCTAATGACAGCGTACTTCCCTCGATGTTGTTGGAATTGTAGGTTGACTCAACAGCCCAACCTTCCATTATGCGGGTGTATGCATCGGGCTTTTGTTTTTTCGCCACTGTAATCTTTTCCTGCAATGCATCAATATCTGCAAGAACAGGGTAAAGATCCCGTATCTGTTCAAAGCCCATATACTACCCAACTCTCGTATCTAAAGATTCCTACAACATGAAGAGAATATCATCGGCAGAGCACGATTTTTCGACAATCTTCCTTTTGCGCAAAAGAGATGAGAGAAGCGCGGCAGAATAAAAGCGGACCGGACCATCAACGCACGAACACATTCACGCCGCACAGCGCTCCCACAAAGCGCACGGAAGCGCGCAACTACTCATAGAGCTTTTCGGCAGCCTCGGTGAACTGCTTTGCTGCACGGTACCAAATATAGAGCCACTCGCCCACGGGGTTGCCCATGGCTCCCTTATACATGGCCCACACGTACCAGTACCATCCCACCACACCCACGGCGGCAAGACAGTGGCGCTGCTCCTGCTCCGTAGCAGGGCGCCCGAAGTACAACGGCAGAATGTCCAGCGTCTCTTCAATGCTGTATCCCGACCCTTGCGCCACAAAATTGCCCAGGTCGCAGGCAGGGTCTCCCATTGCAGCGTACTCCCAGTCAATCAGGCGCATCTCGTTGCCACGCACCAAAAAGTTCGGACCGTAAAAATCGTTGTGGCACAGCACCGGCTCGCCTGCGTCTTCGCGCATCTTTGCGGCAACAGCACCCACACGCGCGGCAAGCGACTCGAAATCGCGCGGTAGCGGATAGCTCATATCACGCAGAATCTTTGCAATGGTGGCACCTTCCTGATAAAAATCAAAGGAATAGGGACTCACCTTGCCCGACGTATGCAGTTGCCGCGCCATTTGCAAAGCACGTTTCACCTGTTCACGGTTACCATAATCAAGCTCAGAGCAGCCTTCAATGTAACGAGAGATTTTCCAACCCTCTTCCGGCTGTTCGTACACGAACGTATCATCAAGGCCCAAGTCTTTCGCAACTTGCAAAGCGAAAGCCTCCGCCTTACGGTTCACAATTTCCTCGGTGCCCTTACCCGGATGACGATAGATGTACTTTTGACCCTTCACGGAGAAAAGCGTGGACAAGTTCGTAAGACCCGCTTTCACGGGCGCAACATCGGTTATGTCCTCGCGCGTGCAATCAAGCGTTTTGCAAATGTTGTCCAGAATGCGACTATCCACGTTAATAAAGAAATCGCGGTCAAACGCCACAAGATCCGCTACGGTATCGAATTCGTAAATCACGTCATCGGGGAATTGCTTCTCGTATATCTCCAGCTCAGAGATATGATCGGATAAAATATCATCCCATAGCTTATCGCGCGTAGAAGAAACATCGTACTCGGCTTCAATAATGTCCATCAATCGCCGCGAAAGCACCGCATCAAGATACGCAGGGCCGGCATAGTAGCGCACGGCACCCGATGCATCTTCGCGTGCAACTTTGAGCACCCGGCCCGCCTTATCGCAAGACACCACGTATTTTCTTTCCACATTCGCACCGGACACCGTGGAAAGATACGGACAGTACACATAGGGCGAGATAATGTTTTCCGTGTAATAATCGTCTGAACAGCATACATACGTGTTACCCAGGTATTTGCGCGCGCTGAAAAGCGATGCGTAATTGCCGCGCTCGGCATATTGCGGGTTCACAACAATGCGAACACCGAATTCGTCCTCCAAATAGAAGAATTCTTCTTTCATGTAGCCCACAACAACAGTGATATCATTCACGCCCGCTTGACGCAGCTGGCGAATCAAACGCTCAATCAAGACCTCGCCACGTACTTCAAACATAGCCTTGGGTCGTTCGAAGGAAAGCGGCGCCAAACGGCTTGCCGTTCCCGCAGCAAGGATAACCGCGCTTTCCACACGATATGGCTCAAGCGCCTGAATGCCCGCCTCGGTAACGCATCCTGCCTGGTCAAGGAAGCCTTTTTCACGTAAATCTTTTAGCGCTTTATTCGTTGATCCAAGAGAAATACCGGCGCGGGCGGCAATCGCCCGCTGCGCCTTACCAGGAAACTCCTTGCAGGCAAGCAGCACTTCAAACTGGGGTTTATTCAAACTTTCGTGCTGTTTTGCCATACTGTCTCCCCATTCGCAATCGTCCAAACCCCGCCATGAGCGCAAGAACCGCGCTCTTTGCGCGACGCAAGCGGTTGGTGCGGGCACGCTCGTTTCAGCACGCTTCCGCCGCCTTACCGCTGCGAAAAGCCCGCTAGCAAGCCCGCCCCTACTTTTCCCTTCATTATACCGTGCGTTCACAATAACCCAACAGCCAACATTTTATGAACACGCGAACAGCAAAAAATAATGCTCGATTGACATATTCCCTGGTCGCACGGTGAAGGCAGAATCAACGCATCCGCACAGCAGCGGCGCGCAGGATTATCCGGAAAAATCGGAATGTTTCCAGTATGTTACTCGTTGCGCACACCTACGTTAAAAGCTGTAACAACACCCCAACGGCGCAGGCTCGTGTCCTACAATAAAGACCCGGTTGAATGTGCATTTGTGCGTTCAGGCGGGCCCTCCAGCCAGTCGCAACAAAGCACGTTCCTTCGAAATTAAAGGCTTCGCGGCAAGAGAAAAGGCTGGTCATCCATGACAAAATTCGTATTCGTAACAGGCGGCGTTGTGTCCTCGTTGGGCAAAGGCATTACCGCTGCATCACTGGGACACCTGCTGAAAGCGCGCGGTTATTCCGTAATGATGCAAAAGATGGATCCTTACTTGAACGTTGACCCTGGTACCATGAGTCCGTTTCAACATGGCGAGGTTTTCGTTACCGAGGATGGCCACGAATGCGACCTTGACCTGGGACATTACGAGCGCTTCATTGACGAGAACCTGCTGTGCGAATCGAACTTCACGCAAGGTTCCATTTACAAGGAGCTCATCTCCCGCGAACGCCACGGAGATTTTCTGGGCGGCACGGTGCAAGTAATTCCCCACGTGACCGATGCCATTAAAGGCAAGCTTTACCGTATTGCCGAGCGCTCTCAGGCCGATTTCGTTATTACGGAAATCGGCGGCACCGTGGGCGACATTGAATCCCAGCCGTTCATTGAAGCCGCGCGTCAATTTAAAAACGAGCAATTCCCTGGAAACGTCATTTTCGTGCACTGCACGTTGGTGCCCTACATTGCCGCAGCTCACGAGATAAAAACGAAGCCCACGCAGCATTCCGTGAAGGAGCTGCGTTCCATGGGCGTGCAGCCCGATTTCATTGTGTGCCGCAGCGACCACGAAATCACGCTGAAAGTACGCGAGAAAATTGCTGCATTCTGCGACGTTCCCGTTGACAACGTTTTGGCCTGCGAAGACAGCCCAAGCATCTATGAGGTGCCCATCAAGCTTCACGAGCAGGAATTCGAAGCAAAAGTGCTGGCACATGTGGGACTGAGCATTAGGCGCTGCAACTTGAAGCCGCTGCAAGCGTTCCTGAAAGCAATGAACTCGTGCACCGATTCGGTGAAAATCGGCATCGTGGGCAAATACACCAGCCTGCCCGATGCCTACCTTTCCGTTATCGAGGCGCTGCACCACGCGGGTGTCTATCACCACTGCAACGTGGACGCCCAGCTCATCGACGGCGAAAGCCTGACGAAGGAAAACGTTGACGAAGTGCTCTCTGACATGAATGGCATTCTTATTCCTGGCGGTTTCGGGCAGCGCGCATTCGAGGGAAAGATTCTTGCCGCCCAGTTTGCACGCGAGCACAATGTGCCGTTCTTGGGCATTTGCTTGGGCTTGCAGGCGGCGGTCTGCGAATTCGCACGCAACGTGGCCGGCTTGGAAGGCGCTACGTCTGCCGAATTCGACGAGTGCGCACCCTACCCCCTTATCCACATTATGCCCGAACAGGCAAACATCAACGACAAAGGCGGCACCATGCGTCTGGGCGCCTATCCATGCGTGCTGGCTCCCGATACGAAATCTGCAAGTGCCTACGGAACGCTGGAAATTTCCGAACGCCATCGTCACCGCTACGAAGTGAATAACGATTTCCGCGATCAGCTGACGCAGGCAGGCATGGTCATTGCCGGCACCAGCCCCGATGGTCGTCTGGTTGAGATGATCGAGCTGCCCGACCATCCCTGGTTCGTGGCAAGCCAGGGGCACCCGGAGTTCAAGAGTCGTCCCACCAAGCCGCATCCGCTGTTTTTGGGCCTGGTCTCTGCAGCCCTTGCCTGCCAGAAGCAGGAAGCCTGAACGGCGGCACCCAACAGGCATTTCGCAAAATCCAAGAGTCAAAGCAAAGGAACAACATTGAGTACTGCTTCAGAAAAATTGCTGGCAAAAACTTCAAAGCCCGTAACGCAGCCCGCATTGTTGGTGCTGGAAGACGGCACAACATTTCAGGGCAAAGCATGTGGGGCAGCAGGCGAAGTGTTCGGCGAAATATGCTTCAACACTTCCTTGGAAGGATATCTGGAAGTTATCACCGATCCGTCGTATGCGGGACAAATTGTGG
>CAKUDT010000132.1 GCA_934645125.1 uncultured Eggerthellaceae bacterium | reverse complement strand
GGTCCAGTCGCTCGATGTTGCTCCCGACGCGCTCCATCGTTGACTGAAAGCCGACGATTCTCAAGGGTCTCTTCTTTGATTTCCATACGAGAGTCATGCTGTCGTTTTTTCTGCCTAAAAACGCGCAAATCGACGGTACGGGGCAGGTGGAGAAGGGATTGTCGCGTTGGAGGCCGCCAGGGGATTCTTGCGACCTGGGGTTTTGCTAGATGCAATTGGGTTGAAGGGTCCATAACTGCTTTGTTTGTCTCCCGACCTGCCCCGTATCGTTGATTTAGGCGTTTTCGCACGCGATTTCCGACAAGATGGCTGGCGGTTTGGCGAATCGAGGAAGTTGCGAAGGGACGGTCGGCGCGAACGGTTCTACGGGGCCGTTCGTGCTGGCCAAAGGCAACCTCGAACCGTGGACCCGCGCACGAATTGTTGACAAAAGGTGGGGTAATTTGTCAACAAGGTGGGACATGCGGCTCAAGGTCGGGGGCTTGGGTTGGACACGTGTCCCAATCTTTCTTTCGCGCTCGATGCGGGGTGGCATCGGTCTTTGGGTTTGCAGCTCGCTCAACTTATTCAGAGCGTCGCAGTTCGGCTCAGCCCTTGCGCCGCCGCGCCTTCTGCATTTCAAGCGTCGTTTGCGGCACAACAAGAAATAGTTCATAACAAACTGGTTGCAGCGATAGCATTTTTGAGAAGCATAAGGTATTCTATTTAGCTGGTCATTTGTAATTTCAACAGAGCATGTTTGCAGATAAGATAGGAGCGTTTTATGACTGCTATTGACATCAAGCCTGATTTTCAGGGCAAAGTGCGCGATTTGTACGATTTGGGCGATAAGCTGCTGTTTGTCGCAAGCGATCGTATTTCCGCATTCGATTTCATCCTTCCCGATGAAATCCCGTACAAAGGCGAGGTTCTCACGCGCCTTTCCTGCTTCTGGTTCGAATTCCTGGAAGACGTGGTGGGCAACCACATGATCTCGGCAGACGTGGCCGACCTTCCCGAGCAGTTTAAGCCGTATGCGGATTACCTCAAGGGTCGTTTCATGCTGGTGAAGAAGGCGGAAATGTTCCCTGTTGAGTGCATCGTGCGCGGTTATCTGGCCGGTAGCGGCTGGGCGGAATACCAGGTGTCGGGCACCATTGGCTCTATGGACATGCCCACGGGTCTGAAGAATTCCTCGAAGCTGCCGTCTCCGCTGCTGTCGCCTTCCACCAAGGCTGAAGTGGGCGATCACGACGAGAACATCAGCTTCAACCGCTTCGTGGAAATCTTGGGCGAGCGCGATGCTATGGAGATTCGCGATTATGCGCTGAACATTTACACGAAGGCTTCCGAATATGCGGCCTCGCGCGGCATTATCATTGCCGACACGAAGTTCGAGTTCGGTCGCATTGATGGTAAAATCGTGCTGGCCGATGAAGTGCTGACGCCCGACTCTTCGCGCTTCTGGCCTGGCGATTTGTACGAAGAAGGCAAGAATCAGCCGAGCTTTGACAAGCAGTTTGTGCGCGACTGGCTCAGTGCGAACTGGGACAAGCAGGGCAACCCGCCGCACCTTCCGCAAGAGGTCATTGAGAAGACCACCGAGAAATATATCCAAGCGTACGAGATTATCACGGGTCGCAAGTTCTAGGTTATCGAGCCGCGTCCCAACAGGAGAAACAATATGACTCAGCGTAGTCCCATGAATGAACGTTACACCACGGACAAGCCGAAGGGCACCACGCGCAAAAGCGCGTCGTCCGCCAAGCCCAAGCGCGAGGCAGCCAGCTCGGTGACCGTTGTTGCTACCACGAAATCGAAGGCCCAGAAGAAGGCCGAGCGCAAAGCGCAAGAACAAAAGATGCGCGAGCGCGACGCCCGTTACTATAATCCGCGCACTCCCGAGTACAAGCGCATGCGTGTGTACTGGGGCATTTGCGTTGGTTTGGCGCTGGCTGGCTCCATCGGCTCGTTTTTGCTGATGGGTAAAGTGCCCGCCGAAGTGACCACGGTGCTTCTGATTTTGGCGTATGCCGCTATTGCCGCCGCGCTGTACATCGACCTGGTGAAGATTCGCCGCATCCGCAAGAAATACGCAGCTCAGCATGCCGATACGAAGGCTGAGACGCGTGCGTTGAAGGCTGAAAAAGCCCAGCGAGCAGCAGAGGAGGCAGCGAAGCAGGCAAAGGCCGCCGAAGCCCCTGAGAAGAAGCCGGGTCTTTTTGCGCGCTTCAAGAAGAAGGACGCCGTGGAAGCGGACTCTGCCAACGCCGCATCGGCGGACGCAGGAAAGAACGCCTCGAAGGGCGCTGCGAAATAAGCTGCAGTCAGGCGATGCGCGGTAGGTGCTGCCGGCGGGGTGAATCCCACGCACCATCGGCCACGCATCATCGGCAAGCGCTCCGAAGCCACGTGCGAAACGCAAACACGAACGAAGGGAAGGCGGCGCCTGGAAACGGGACGTCGCCTTCTTTGATGCAGACCAACAATCGAAAGAAAGCCTTTACCAATGCGCTTCATATCATGGAACGTGAACGGCCTGCGGGCAGTGCTCAAGAAGAATTTCGAGGAAGTTTTTGCGGCTTTTGACGCCGACATTTTCGCCTTGCAAGAGACAAAATGCCAAGAAGGCCAAGTTGACCTGGTGTTCCCCGGCTACGAGAGCTATTGGAGCTACGCGCAAAAGAAAGGATACTCGGGAACTGCCGTGTTCACGCGTGAAGAGCCGCTGCAGGTGCTTCACGGGCTGGGTGTGCCCGAGCTTGACACAGAAGGGCGCATTGTGGCGCTGGAATTTCCGCAGTTCTGGTTTGTGTGCGTCTATACGCCCAATGCACAGAACGAGCTGGCGCGTATCGATCACCGCATGGCGTGGGATGATGCCTTCCGCGATTTCTGCAAAGGGCTAGAAGAGGGAGTTGTGCCCGATGAAGGCCGTGCAACTGCTGCAAAGCCCGTGGTCATGTGCGGCGACTTCAACGTTGCCCACCATGAGATCGACCTGAAGAACCCCGCTGCGAATCGCGGCAATGCGGGCTTCTCCGATGAAGAGCGCGGCAAGTTCGACGAGCTGCTTGATGCCGGCTTCGTTGACACGTTCCGCTTGATTCACGGCAACGAGCCCGACTGCTATTCATGGTGGAGCTACCGTTTCCGGGCCCGCGAGCGTAACGCTGGGTGGCGTATTGACTACTTTTTGGCCAGCCAGCAGTTAAAAAATGCCGTTTCGGCCGCTTCCATATATAATGAAGTCACTGGATCTGACCACTGCCCCGTGGGCGTGGATATCAGCTTTGCCTAGAAGGGAAACTATTGTGGATGCACAGAAAATCGAACAAGGCGTTCGTCTGATTTTGGAAGGCGTGGGCGAAGACCCCGACCGCGAAGGCCTGCGCGAGACTCCCGCGCGCGTTGCTCGTATGTATGAGGAAGTGTTTGCCGGCCTTACGCAAGACCCTGCGACGCATTTCAAAACGCTGTTTGACGAAGGCCATCAGGAAATGGTCGTGGTAAAGGATATTCCGTTCTACTCCATGTGCGAGCATCATCTGGTGCCGTTTTTCGGCGTGGCGCACATTGCGTACATTCCCAACGAGAACGGCAAAGTGTGCGGCCTGTCCAAGCTCGCGCGTTTGCTGGAAGTGTTTGCGAAGCGCCCGCAGGTGCAAGAGCGCCTTACGTCGCAGGTGGCCGACACACTGGTTGAGCAGCTTGATCCGCGCGGCGTGATTGTGGTTATCGAAGCCGAGCACATGTGCATGACCATGCGCGGCGTGAAGAAGCCCGGCTCGAAAACCACCACCAGTGCAGTGCGTGGCTCGTTCCGCACGAGCGCAAAAACGCGCGAAGAAGCCCTGTCGCTCATTTTCGCAAGCCGCTAATTGCGGGTGACTGGTAAACTGCTTTTCAACAAACCGTAAGGAGGCCTGTTATGAAATGCGTTTTGACCGTGCTGGGAAAAGACCGCAGCGGAATTGTTGCCGGTATTGCTTCTGCGCTGGCAACGTGCGGCGTGAACATCGATGACATTAGCCAAACCATCTTGGACGGCATTTTCACCATGACCATGATGGTTACCGTGAACGAGACCGTGGCAACGTTCAACGAAGTGCAAGAAAAAGTGGAAGCGGTTGCCACTGAACTGGGCGTTCAGGCAATTTTGCAGCGTCAAGACGTGTTTGACGCGATGTTTACCATCTAGCGTTTGCTTGCTGCGTTTCGGTTTTCGCTGATCTGATTTTCGGGCGGCGGAAGGGGAAGGGATTGATGCCCTGCTCCTTCCGCCGTTTTTTCATGCCTGCGGTGGCTGCAGCGGCAGGGGAAGGACAAGGCGTTCGCTTCATGGTCTCGCTTGGATAATGCTTCTTCCTAGCTGGGAGTCAATGCGCTTATCCAGAGCTCGACAATTCCGCTCAACCTTGTCCTTCCCCCGCCTTTGGGCTCAGCAGTTCGGTTCAACCCTTCGCTGCGGCGCTCCATTGCTTTTGCAGCGCGGCGCTTAATGCATGAACATCGCATCGCCGAAGGAGAGCATGCGGTAGCGCTCGTCAATGGCGTGCTGGTAAGCGTTCATGATGTTTTCCCTGGTAGAGAACGCAGAAACAAGCATCATCAACGTGGATTTCGGCACGTGGAAATTTGTGACCATGCAATCCACCACGTTAAAGTGGTAGCCGGGCAGAATGTAGAGGCTAGTGGCCTCGCGGTTGCGTGGCAGCAGCTTGCCCGCTTGCGTATCCCAAGCGCTCTCAAGGCTGCGTACGCTGGTGGTGCCAATGGCAATAACGCGTCCACCTGCGGCTTTTGTTTCTTCTACGGCTTTCACCACGGCTTCTGGCACGGTGTAATACTCCGTGTGAAT
>CAKUDT010000131.1 GCA_934645125.1 uncultured Eggerthellaceae bacterium | reverse complement strand
ATGGAGCCCTATACCGACAAAGAGGGACTGGACATGGTGGAGCGCGCGTATCGTTTTGCTGCGCACGCGCACGAAGGTCAGTGCCGCAAGTCGGGCGAGCCGTTTGTGGCGCATCCGGTGGAGGTTGCCATCATCTTGTCGGGCCTGCGCATGGACGTGGAAACCGTGTGCGGCGCGCTGCTTCACGACACGGTGGAAGACACCGACGTCACGGTGGACCAGCTGGCAGAACTCTTCGGCGATGCTGTAGCTCAGCTGGTCGATGGCGTTACGAAAATCACCCGTATCGAGGTGGAAAACCTCTCCGACGAACAGGCGCAAACCATCCGCAAGATGTTCGTTGCTATGAGCAAAGACATCCGCGTGGTTATTATCAAGCTGGCCGACCGCCTGCACAACATGCGCACGCTGGGCGCTTTGCGTGAAGATCGACGCATTTTCAAGGCGCGTGAAACGTTGGAAATCTATGCGCCCATCGCGCACCGTTTGGGCATTAGCTCCATTAAGTGGGAGCTTGAAGACTTGTCCTTCTTCTATTTGGAGCCCAATAAATACAAGCAAGTTGCGCGCATGGTTATGGAAAGCCGTGCGCAACGTGAAGCGTACCTTTCCCAGGTCATGGGCGTGTTGCGCGAAGAAGTGGATCGCATGGGCATTCCGTGCCGCATTGAGGGACGCCCCAAGCACCTGTATTCCATTTACGAGAAAATGACGCAGCGCGGCAAGGGCTTCTCCGAGATTTACGACTTGATTGCCGTGCGCGTTATTGTGCAGGACATCAAGGATTGCTATTCCGCGTTGGGCGCGGTGCATACGCTGTGGCACCCCATGCCGGGGCGCTTCAAAGACTACATTGCCATGCCCAAGGAAAACATGTACCAAAGATTGCACACCACAGTTATTGGTCCGGCGGCGCGCCCTTTGGAAGTGCAGATTCGCACCGAGGAAATGCATGCGCAAAGCGAATATGGCATTGCGGCGCACTGGCGCTATAAGGAGAAGGGTGCTACGCGCGGCGATCTTGAGCTGGACAAACAGCTGGCGTGGCTGCGTGAGATGGTTGACTGGGCCGATGAAACCCAGGACTCCCGTGAGTTTCTGAAGTCGCTGAAAGTTGACTTGGCTCCTACCGAGGTCTTCGTGTTCACGCCAAAAGGCGAGGTCAAAAGCTTGCGCGCGGGTTCCACGCCCATCGACTTCGCATATGCGATTCACACGGAAGTGGGCAACCACTGTGTGGGCGCAAAAGTGAACGGAGCGATTGTGCCGCTTACGTATCAGCTGCAAAGCGGCGACCGTGTGGAGATTCTTACGCAGAAGAGCGCAACGCCTTCGCGCGACTGGATTAACCTGGTCAAAACGCCATCGGCGCGCTCGAAAATCCGCGCGTACCATTCGCGCATCAGCCGCAGCGATGACTTGCAGCTGGGCCGCGACAAGCTTACGCGCGAAGTGAAGAAGCACAACATGGGCATCTCGAATGCCACCATGATGCGCGCCACGCAAGACGTTTCCAAGCAGCTGGGCTTCAACGATCCCGAAGATATGCTGGTGCAGATTGGCACCGGCACGGAAAGCGCGCAGCACATTGCGAACCGCGTGATAAAGCTGCTCACGGAAAACGGCTCGGTGGAACAGAAGGAATCGTTCTTGGTTACGTCTGCCACCAGCAAAAACGTGGTGCCGCCCATGCTTACCACGGTGAAGCCGCGCAAGAAAGTTGCAAGCTCGTCGTCGAACGGCGTGGTGGTGAAGGGCTTGGGCGACGTGCTGGTGCGCTTGTCGCACTGCTGCAATCCCGTGCCGGGTGACCCGATTATGGGCTTTGTAACGCGTGGACGTGGCATTTCGGTGCATCGTGCCGATTGTCCGAATGCAGCCGATTTGAAGCGCAGCTCCGAGCGTATTATCGAGGTTGAATGGGCGCAGGATTCCAGTCGCGAAGTGTCGTACGAGGTTGAGGTGCAGCTTGAAGCCATGGATCGCATGAGTCTGCTGCGCGATGTAACCCAGGTGCTTTCTGAATGCGGCGCAAACGTGTTGGCGTGCTCCACGTTCTCGCACAAGGACAGCATGGTTTCCATGCGCTTCCGCATTCAGATTTCCGATATCACGTTTATTGATGCCGTGCTGAAAAAACTCCGCGCGGTTAATGGCGTATTTGATGCTCACCGCATGATTGCCGGTGCGCAAGGCTCAAGAAAGAAGAAACGATAATGGCAAAAAGCAACACTTTGAACTGCGGAAACATCAGTATTTCCTCACTGGTTCTGGGTTCGTACCAAACAAACGTCTACGTGGTAAGCAACGATCAAGGCGCGTTTGTGGTTGACCCTGCCGATGATTGCGCGCGTATTATGGACGCAATTCGCACTGTTGCCGGCGGCAAGATTGACGCTATTGTGGTGACCCACGAGCATTCCGACCATATTGGTGCGCTGGCTCAGTTGCGCCACGAAACGGGTGCGCCGGTTATCGCATCGGCAATTGACACGCCGCTTATCGAGAAGCAGCAAAAGCAAGCGGCCGCCAAACTTTCGCCGGCCCCGAAGCAGGTTGTTGACCGCACCGTTAAAGAAGGTGACACCGTTGAACTGTGCGGTATGAAGTGGAAGGTGCTTATCACCCCTGGTCACACAAAGGGTTCAATGTGCCTGTATCTTCCTGCCAGCGAAAATGGGGGAGAGCGAGGCATTCTGTTCTCGGGCGATACGCTGTTTTGCGGCGCGTTTGGTCGCACCGATTTCCCCGGTGGCAGCATGAACGAGATGGTAAAGTCCTTGAAACGCTTGGACACGCTTCCCTCGGATACGCTTGTGTTCCCAGGACATATGCAGTTTACGGAGATTGGCGAAGAACAGCGCGGAATCCTTCGCCGTATCGGTTAAGCTGTGAACGCACGTCTTTGCTATGCTTGCTATGCGGAATTTGTTTCGTTCGGTTTTGTTCCGACTGCTTGCGTTTTCGCGTTGGCGGACGGTTTTGTTTTACGTTTGGATTTGTCGGTTAAGGTTTACTGTTTGCGCGGGTAGGATGCCTGCCTGGATTTAAGCGTTAGGAGCGCCCATGGCGAAAAGAAATGCGTTCGATTACTTCGAGGCATTCGAGAAAGTGTCTGCTTTGGCGGTTCAGGAAGCCGAAGTGCTTATCGAGACCGTTGAATGCTTTGCTGGCGATGCCGATGTTGACGTGCTGATTGCGCGTGTGCATCAGCTGGAAAATCGTGGTGACGAAATCAATCACGCAATCTTCGAGAACACGGCCGTTGAGTTTATCACGCCCATTGAGCGCGAAGACATTATTGAGCTGGCGCGTGCGCTTGACACGGTGCTCGACGAGATTGAAGACGTTGTGTTCCGCTTCTACATGTTCAACGTGCGCGAAGTGCCCGAAAGCGCCATTAAGTTTGCGAAAGTCATCAAAGAGGCTGCTCAGGAGCTTGACTGCGCGTTGTCCCAACTGCGTGGCTTCAAGAAGCATGCGAAAGAGCTGCACGGCATTCTGGTGAAAGTCAACGATTACGAAGAAGAAGGCGACCGCCTGTATATGGCCGCTGTTCGCGAGCTGTTCACGCGCCCGAACGCTGATCCGGTGGACGTTTTGCGCTGGACGGAAATTTACAAGCGCATGGAGCGTTGCTGCGACGCGTGCGAGCACGCTGCCGATGCCGTGAGCTCCGTGCTGCTCAAGAACTCGTAATCAAGGGCTCGCACGAGAAATTGTGACATCGTTGTTGACAAATTACCCCACCTTTTGTCAACAATAAAAGAATCCGAGGTGCTTTTGCGTCTCGGATTCTTTTTATATTCCCTGTTCAGAGAGGTGTTTTGATTTTGTTCCGGGCTGCGCTTCTAAGAGATTAGCTATCATTGTTGACAAAAGGTGGGGTAATTTGTCAACAAGTGCCCTTCCGGAGCGCGTGCTGTTACGCTTCCGGCAGAAGCTTCTGCGCAATGTAGACGGCGTTCAGCGCCGCACCGCGCAGCAACTGGTCGGCTACAACCCACAGGGCAATGCCGCGATCTTCGGGCACGGTGCTATCGCGACGCACGCGTCCGACAAACGTGTCGAATGAACCGCGATGCATTGCGGGCATGGGGTACACATTGTTTGCGGGATCGTCTTCAAGCACCACGTGCTCGGCGTTGGCCAGCGCTTCCTTTACGGCTTCAATCCTTACGGGGTGCGCAAACTCCACGTTCAGGCTCTCAGAGTGGCAGCGCAGAACGGGTACGCGTACGCATGTGGGCGCTACCTCAATGGTGTTGTCGTTGAAAATCTTCTTCGTCTCAACGACCATCTTCCACTCTTCTTTAGTGTAGCCTTCGGGGATGTCATCCAGGTAATCGCCGTCAACGAACACGTCGATGTGCGGAATGCAGTTGAACGCGATTTGATGCGCGAAGGCGGACGGCTCAAATGGCTCGCCAGCCAGGTATTTTGCTGTTTGATCTTCGAGCTCGGCCATGCCCTTAGCACCCGCACCCGAGGCGGACTGGTAGCTGCTTACCACAATGCGGTCGATGTGACCCAGCTTGCGCAGCGGGTTCAAAGCAACAAGCATCTGGATGGTGGTGCAGTTGGGGTTGGCAATAACGCCGCTGTGCCACGCAATGTCGTGCGCGTTCACTTCGGGCACGACCAGCGGCACATCGGGGTCAACGCGGAAAGCGCTGGAGTTGTCAATCATCACGGCGCCGGCATCTACCACGGCCTTGCGGAACTTCTTGGAAACGCTTGCACCCGCGCTGAACAGGGCAATGTCAACGCCCTGGAAGCTTTCTTCGGTCATTTCCTGCACGGTCAGCTCACCAGCGGGCACTTTGCCACAGCCAGCGAAGGGAAGCTT
>CAKUDT010000130.1 GCA_934645125.1 uncultured Eggerthellaceae bacterium | reverse complement strand
GAAACGCTACAAACGCGAGCTCGTCGCACGCAAACGTGGTGGCACTGAACTGCGCCGCGCGGTCCGCATCGAACACGCTCTGATAGCGAATGACCCTCACCGCACGATAACGCGGATTCATTGCCGCCGTCAGAAAACACGCACGTACCTGGTCGGCAACAAGACCCGTAAACATCTGGTCAAAACACTCCGCGCATAGCAAATCGCGCAACGAAAACGCCAGATCGTCGCTACCCGATACATCCACCAAAAAGCCGTCTACGCGCAGCTCATAGCCACCCTGCGCAAACGCCGCCAGCTCCACGCGCACCATCGCAAGCTGCGTAAACAACGCCGCATCAAGCTCATTGAACGGCTTTTCACCGAACGTTGCAAATTCTGTTTCGACATACGATTGAAGATTCACGCAGGCCCCTTCGCTTGCCATTGCCTAAACATCAGATTCATTCGGAAGACGCCAAGGCGCTTCCGCCGCCGTGCTGTCACTTTCGCCACCTTCGCCATGCACCAACCGTGTCGCGCGCGCAACACAGAACAGCAATATTGTAAGCCACCGTCGCAGAATCATTTCTGCGCGCCGATCATTCGTGCAGCACTTTCATTGATTTCGCAGCACAAAGGCACGGACGGCCCGAAACAAAAACCGCCCGCGAGAGAGCCGACAGCAACAGAGCCTCGATACAACCCCAGGCGGCTCAAAGGACGCAACTAGCAAAGAGCGATTTTACCCATCCTCATCAAAAGCTAACAGCTATTACCCTATATTAACAACTATTACCCTCTATTGCCCAAATGCTAACAAAGTTATCCAAAAACTAATAAAGTTGTCCGAATGCTGCAAAAATCGCCCAGAGAGTGTATACTGTCAAACGAACGAACCCTAGAACAAATAATGTTTTAACCAGGAGGAATGCCGCAATGGATGAAAAACTGAAAAATCCCTTCACGCCTGTTGTTGGCAAAGTTCCTGCCTTCATGGCCGGCCGCGACAACATCATCGCCGACATGGAGGAACTATTTGATGAAGGTCCCTCGTCCCCTTCTGTTATTTCTCTTCTTGTTGGCGCACGCGGTACAGGAAAAACAGCGCTTCTCTCCTACTTCGCCCGCGAAGCAGAAGCAAAAGGTTGGGTTGCCGCACAGGTTTCCTGCGCAAAAGGCATGCTTGAAGAAATATACTCACATGCAACTCGTTCAGCCGAGCACCTAATCGATTCTGCACCAAAAAAGAAACTGAAAAGCGTCTCGATAGCAAAAATCGGCGCCTTAGAATGGGACAACGCCCAAGAAGAACCGCAGAGTTGGCGCACAAAAATGGAGAATATCCTCGACGCACTCGCAGATACCGATACCGGCCTTCTGATTACCGTCGATGAAGTCAATTCCTCTATTCCCGAAATGACGACCCTTGTTTCGGCGCTTCAGCACTTCATAGACGAAGATCGTAAAATTGCCCTGCTCATAGCTGGCCTGCCCTATGGCCTTTCTGCTCTTTTATCGGGCAAAACTACCTCGTTTCTTAGACGAGCTGCCCGATACAATTTAGGTCCAATCAGCGATTACGATGTCAGAGAAGCGCTTGTGGTGACCATGGAAAAAGGCGGTAAAACCTTCGAATCGGAAGCTCTTGATAAAGCGGTTGAGGCAATTAACGGCTTCCCTTATATGCTTCAACTCGTAGGTTATCGGGCATGGAGGATTTCGGCCAATCGAACAACAATCAGTATCCAAGACATAGAAAATGCCATCTCCATCGCTCAAGCAGAACTTGAAGAGCGTGTATACGAAGCAACATGGTTTGAGCTAACGCCTGCCGATAAAGAGTTTCTTTATGCACTCCTCGAAGACGATTCGGCAACGTTGCAATCAACCTTGGCATCCAGACTAGAAAAAACCAGCGCACATGTTTCGCGATATAAGAAAAGGCTCCTTCAAGAGGGCGTGATCCAAGAGAAGTCCAAGGGCGTGATTGAATTCTGCCTACCAGGATTCAGAAGCTATGTCACGCAGATGAAGGAAGACGAATAAGCGCCGAACCGTTCGCGCTCGTGGTCCACTGGTCTTTCTTGAGTAAAGAGCGAACACGGCTGTTTGAGAGCAGTCATGTTTGCCCTTATTTTCCTGTCATTCCCACTCACTCGCAGCGTTTGCTATAAAATGATGTTTTTGAAACAACGCACTGCAGCAAAACACGCGCTGAACAAAGCGCCCAAGGAGAGAGTCTAAATGTCCGCACCACAACAGCATGTGCCCCTGATTGGCATTGTGCCTTCGTTTGTCCCTGAAGAAGAAATCCTGCGCCTGAAAACGAACTACTGCCAGGCCATCGAAGAATGGGGCGGCATGCCGCTGGCGCTGCCCATCACCGACGACGTGCGCATCTACGAGTACCTTCTGCCCCAGATGGACGGCTTTCTGTTCACCGGCGGCCACGACATTAGCCCCGAGTGCTACGGCGAAATGCGCCACAGCGACAAGCTCTCGCCGCTCACGCCCAACCGCGACCGCATGGAAGACCGCATTTTGAATTACGCGTACGATTTCGACATTCCCGTTTTAGGCGTATGCCGCGGCATGCAGATGATCAACGTGCACTTCGGCGGCACGCTCTACCAGGACTTATCCGACGAATATCAGTCCATTGGCGGCAACCGCTGGGCGCTTGAAGGCATCTACGTGCCCGATGAATCGGGCGACGCGCCCACCAGCATGCGCCTGACCGACAGCGACATTCGCCGCGCCCTGTGCCCTGGCTGCATCTACGAGGGCAAGGAACACCCTTCATGCGCGCAGGATCGCCGCAACATGGCGCGCACCACCGAAGAGTACGGCATCATGCAAAGCTCGGAATCCACTCGCCTGAAGCACTGGCAGCAGGACCACTACGAATGCCCCAGCCACTTCGTGAACATCGACCGCTCAACCGTTCTGGGCAGCATCTTGCAAGCCGACCACTTGGCCGTGAATTCCATGCACCATCAGGGCGTAAAGACCGTGGCGCCGTGCCTGCGCGCCGCTGCCTACGCAACCGATGGCCTGGTGGAAGCAATCGAGATGCCCGACCGCCTGTTCTTCATAGGCACGCAGTGGCATCCTGAATTTTTCCGCACGCGCATGGGCCTGCTGTTTAAAGCATTCATCGACGCCGCGGCCACGCGCTACGAACAGCGCAATGCCGCCGGCCTGACCTGCCGCGTTGAAAATGGCGCTCCCGTGATCATTCGCGAAGGAAGGGACTAACATGGGCCTCAAAACCTCAGCCGCTATCGGCATGTGCCACGCCAGCTATAAGGCAATGCGCGCACTTGGACGCACGGGACGCGCCCTGCCCGGACGCCTGGCAATGTTGTTCGATCGTAACATCGTGCGCCATTTGAGCGAAGGCCACCACGCCGTTATGATTACGGGCACGAACGGGAAAACCACCACCACTCACATGGTGCAACAAGCCATTATCAACACATTCGGCAGCGCAGCCTATGACCCTTCCAGCACGAACCTGGAGCAAGGCATTGCCACCACGCTGTGCCTTGACAGCACGATTTCGGGCGCACGTAAAAGCGACTGGGCCGTGATTGAGAGCGACGAAGGCGCCACAAAGCTGCTGTTGCCAGCCACGCTGCCGCAAGTTCTTGTGGTCACAAACCTCTACCGCGATCAGGTGGACCGCTACCCTACCTGGACAACCGCGCGCGATTACATCATCGAGGCCATTAAGAAAAGCCCCAGCACCACACTCGTGCTCAACGCCGACTGCCAGATCACAGCCTCTATCGCCAGCGCCGTGCCGAACAAGGTCGTGTGGTTTGGCATGGAGTGCGCACCTTACGACGAAGGCATTGCCGATTTCGATGAGCGCGTTGACTGCATCAAGTGCGGCGCACCTTTGGAATTCACTCGCCGCAGCTTTGCGCACTTGGGCGCTTTCACGTGCCCGAGCTGCGGATACACCCATCATGCGACCGACATCGCCTGCGTTGCCATAAGCGACAAACAGAAGAAAAGCTGCACGATTACCCTGCGCGTGCACAATCGCGAAATCACGGTACCGGTAAACGTGCGCGCCGGCTACGACATCTACAACGCAGTGGCCGCGTTTGCCGCCCTCACCACGCTGGGTCTGCCCGAAGATCAGATTTGCGAAGCGCTCGGACATTTCAAGCATGCCGCGCATCGCTTCGAGATTTTCGATGTCGAAGGCACGGAAACGCGCCTGCTGCTCATGAAGAACACTGCCGGCGCAAATCAGCTGCTGAACATGCTGGCATCGGAAGAAGAAGTGCCCACGAACCTGGTGTGCCTTTTGGGTAACCAGGTTATGGACGGCATCTACACCGATTGGGTACGCGGCGTTCACTGGGAAAAACTGCTGCGCCCCGAAACGCGCGCCATCGTCGGCGGCCCCTGCTACCAGGACCTGAGCGAGAGCTTGCTTGCTGCAGGATTCACCGAGGATGCGCTTTCCGTCGAGACCGATTACGCCGCGCTGGTAGACAAGATTGGCGCCATGAATGAGCCCGTCACGGTTATCGCGAACTGCTCAACCGTTGAAGATTTGCGCCTTGAACTCGTAAAGCGCTACAAGCCTATTGATTATTGGAACGAATAGCAAGCAGGGCGAACCACGCACCCCAAAGCGCGCAAATTGTTGACAAAAGGTGGGGTAATTTGTCAACAAAAATACCTTAAGAGCGCATGCACCCTTGACCAAAAGAGCAGCCCGGTAAAGCAAAAGCGCCGAAACGCTTGACCCCCCCCCGAATCAGGGCGCATACTTAGTTCGTAAGCGTGAACAGCACGCGAGCGTTGCTTTTGCCCCAGAAGGGGTCGAATGAACAGGGTGAGAATCCCTGGCGAGT
>CAKUDT010000129.1 GCA_934645125.1 uncultured Eggerthellaceae bacterium | reverse complement strand
CGCCGTGCTCGCTCAGCAGCGCATCGCCCGGCTGCGCATCAGCTTCGCCTGCCTTCACAGCAAACGAGATCTTAGGTCCGCACTCCCAACACGCATCGGGTTGCGCATGAAAACGCCTGTTCAAAGGATCGGCGTACTCTTCAGCGCATTCGGGGCACATCGGAAACGCCGCCATAGAGGTGTTGCAGCGATCGTAGGGCAACTGATCGATGATGGTAAAGCGCGGGCCGCAATTCGTGCAATTGATAAACGGATAGCGGTACCTGCGATTATTCGGATCGAAAAGCTCCTGCTCGCATGCAGCGCACGTGGCAAGATCGGCGGAAACAAGCGTGGTCTTCTCATCCGCGTCTTGCTGCGATGCCACAATCTTGAAATCGTCGCACGGCTCAAGCATGCCATCGGCCAGCTGGATTTCCGCTATATGGGCAGCCGCCGGCGCGGTATCGTGAACACGCATAACAAAGGCGTCCAGGTCGGCCGGTTCGCCTTCCGCATGCACTTTTACGCCAAACGTCCCGTTCAAAACCCAGCCGGTTATGCCCAGCTCATGGGCGCATCTATACACAAAGGGGCGGAAACCCACCCCTTGCACAATTCCTTTTATGGTCAGATCCAGCGCTTCGCGCATGGCATCCCTCTTTCTTCGTTATCGTTTGCGGTACGCATACGACATGCGTCTTCCGCCGTGCATGCGACATGTAACTCCCGCCCCACTCTAGTAAGCGGCCTTCTCCGCAGCGTGCTTCACCACTTTCTCTAACGCGCGCAACGTTACGCCCGTGTTGTCGGGCAGGTTGATGTACAAGCAGCGGCGTCCGCGCTCGGAAAGCGTAATGAAATCGCCTGCGGCCTGGGCTTTTGCAAGCGTACCCATGGATTTCGCCCTGCTGTCCAGCTTGATATCGTCCATCTCATCAGCCGAAAGAATCAGGAACACGCCGTTGTTCTTGCCACCTTTGTGCAGCTGGCCCGTGGAATGCAGATAGCGCGGCCCCACCTCCAGGCACGATGGCACGCCAATCTTGTCGGCCACATCGTTACGGATGTCTTCAAGCGCTTCGCGGCGGCCTTCGCCCGTATACGGCAAAAACGCCAGCAAGCCGAAGAAGTCACCTGGCTGAATGCTTGCAATAAGCTCCTGAACTGCGCGTTCAAGCATTTGACGCGTGCGCGTATGCATATGTCCCATCAGGCATTCGGAAACGCTCACCTGAAAACGGCCCATCTTGATGCCGTTGATGGAGCTTTGCGTGAACGTCGGTTTCGGATGACCCTGCGACAGAATGTCCAGCACCTGCTTTTTCGCCGAGGCAACGTCGGGCTGGTCAAACGGACACACTTTCATCAGGTATCCGCACATCGCCGTAGCGTATTCCCACATAATGAAGTGATGCACCAGGTCATAAGCACTTTCCACGGAATACGAAAGTTGCGGAATAGCGGGGTCGATGTAGTCAAGGCCCTTTGCGAAACTCACGGTTTCATCCTGCGAGTCGTTGCGCGTTACGTATTTGATAACGCCGCGATCGCCGGGGTCCTTCGTCAAAAGCAGCGGGTCAACCTCAATGTTCGGCAAAATGCCCTTGCCGTCTTTGCCCAGGCTCTCGGCCACCAGCTGCTCAATCCACAAACCCAAAACGCGGCCGCGCTTGGGTGTGAGGAACGAGAACTTGTCGCGATCGTTGCAATAGTTGTCGTACAGGAACGTTGCCAGCTGAATTGCGGGATTGTCCAGGTCATCGGTGCTGCACATCTCTTCGGCAATGCGCGCCTCTTCCATAAGCGCGTCCAGACGAATACCCACAAGCGCCGCCGGAAGCAGCCCGAAGACAGAAAGCGCCGAGTAACGACCGCCCACGGAAGGCTCGCCGTATAAAACGTTGCGCCAGTTTTCCTCGTACGCCTGCTTGGCCAGGCTCGAATCGGGGTCGGTGATGGCAATCAGGCGTTTGACCAGCTCTTCTTCGGACAAAACCTTACCGAATTCAGCGCGAACAGCCACCAGGTATTCGTTGGGCTCAATGGTGGAACCGCTCTTCGACGAAACAATAACCAGCGTTGTTTGCGGGTTGCACTCCGACAGAATCTGGCGCAAACGCACCGGAGAATCGGAGTCGAGCGTCTTGAAGATAACGCGGTTCGAGTCAACTTTGTTGTACTTCGTAAGCGTCATAGCCGCCTGCGACGAACCGCCCTGCCCCAAAAGAAGCACCGTTCGCACGCCGTGGCCTACGCATTCATCTGCAAGCGCCTGAATAGCGTCAATGGGATACGGAGGATTACTTGCCAAATCAACCCATCCCATGAACTCTTCCGCGCACTTCTGCGCCTCTTCGGAAAAATCAAAAAGGCTTGCGTCTTTCGCATGGAGCCTGCTTGCCGCCTTTACCGCGATAAGCTCTCGCGCCGTGGGGCTTGAGGCTAAATCCGTTTCAGCCATGTCACTCTCTTTCATCCGCGGCGAACCATTACGGTGCCCAAGGGGTTATCCTAACATTTTGCCAGTTCATGTGCGTGCTCACACGGTTTTGCTGCAATGTTTCCACATTCCGCACCCGGTTTCACAGCAGTACAACCACCGCAATCAAGCGTCCCTGGCGCCCTTCCTTATTTTTCGCCACTCTTTACGCAAAAACCTGCAGACGGAAATCTGCAGGTTTGAACAAATGCTTTCTTCGCACGTTTTCGCGCTCGCGCACGGGCGCAATTTACAGGCCAAGCGCCTTTTTCAGGGCGGAAACGCGACGGCGCGACACCGGAATCTTTTCATCCACATCAGCCAAGGTCAGCAACAACGTACCGCCAGCAACCGCTTCCACTTCTTGCACCATGGAAAGATTTACCAGGTAGCCGCGATGCACGCGGAAGAATCCGTGACCATCCAGGCGTTTTTCCAGCTGAGCCAAGCTGACCGTAGAGAAGTAACGATCAACATCGGTCTGCAGGTACGCGTAATCGTCGCGCGCCATAACGAAACGGATGCGGTCGATGCTGACCAGGATTTTCTTGCCGCCCTTTTCTACCGGAATGCGCTCGGAATGCTGAGCCTGCGCATGCAGCGCAACGTGCTCGCGCACACGAGCAATTGCCTGCTGCAAACGCTCGGTTTCCACGGGTTTCACCAGGTAATCAATGGCGTTCACCTTAAAAGCATCCAGCGCGTGCTCGCTGTAAGCGGTCACAAACACAACTGCCGGCGGGAACTTCAAATGACGCAGCGCGTCCGCCAGCTGCAAGCCCGTTGCTTCGGGCATGTTGATGTCCAGGAAAATCACATCGCAAGGAAATTCCTTCAGTTTTTCAATTGCTTCGCGGACACTGCCCGCTTCTGCAACGACCTCGGTCTGGCCGGTTTCGTCCAAGAGAAAGCGCAGCTCGGAACGAGCTGGAGCCTCGTCGTCAACAATCATAGCTTTAAGCACGGGTACCTCCCTTGCCTCATAATAGATAACGTTCGTCAGTATATAGCAATCGGCCGCTTTTCGCATTCGCTTGTCCGCCCACGCATCAGAAAAGCACGGCAGAGGGCGCATGCGTTGGGGTCGCAGCACACGCGCAGATGCGAACAGCACGCACACGCACAGCCTGCGACACGCGGTTTGAGCTGGCAAAGTGCGAATTCACGAAACAAGCCCGTGAAGGCGCACCTACCTCACCTGCGAAAGGAATCGTCCCTCACACCCGCGAAGGCGCATCTGCCTCACCTGCGGCTATGCGTTTGGTTACGCCAACAGCGTGACTGCGCGCTCAACAATGGCAGCGCAGTGATGAGCGGCTTTCTCCTCGAAAACGGGGTAGAGCTCGGCATCGGAGCCATCGGCTTTGTCGGAAATCGCACGCACAATAACGAACGGAACGTCGTTCAAGAAACACGCGTGAGCAATAGCTGCGCCTTCCATTTCGCAGCAACGCGCCGCAAACGTGCTGATGATGCGCTGTTTTTCGGCATCGGTGCGCACGAATTGATCGCCCGATGCAACACGGCCGTCAAACACGGCAATATCAGTTGCAACTTGCGCTGCTGCTTGCTTGACAATATTGCGTAGCTGCTCGTCCGCGGGGAAATAAATCTCCTTAAAACCAGGCACCTGACCAGGCTCGTAACCAAGATTGCATACGTCCATATCGTGATGGACGGCATCGGTGGACACAACTAAATCGCCAATATTGATGGCAGCGTCAAGCGAGCCCGCCACGCCCGTATTAATGACGTGCGTCACGTTGAAGCGGTCAACAAGAATCTGCGCGCAAATACCCGCGTTCACCTTGCCCACGCTGCAGAAAACAACTACGGCAGGCACGCCGTCAAACGTTCCTTCCGCAAATTCCATACCTGCAATCACCTGGGATGTTGTGTTTTCAAGGCGTCCCTTCAGGTAGCTTACCTCAACTTCCATGGCGCCAATGATGCCAATTTTCGTCATGCTACGAAACACGCTCGCTTTCTGTTGGTCTGTCAATACCGATGCGAAGGATGCAATGCCGCTCCCGCACTCTCGCGCCGCTCGGCTGCGCGTCTGTGCCGACCGGCAGCGTGCCCGTGCCGACCGGCAGCGCGCTTGCGCTAACCGACGGCGAGTTTCGCCCTTGCCAGCAACCCTCAACGCCTGCACCTTCGCCTTCCCCTTGCCCTTAAAACGTGGGGTAGGTCATGTGGGCTTCGTCGATGTTGTTCAGCGTTTGCTCCAGCCAGCGCTTTGCGTGATAGCGCGCCATAGGAAGGTCGCTGTCGTGCCAGTTTCCGCACTCTTCGGGACGTGCACCAGGGATTTCACCCTCAAACGACGCAATGAACGCGCACATTTCACGCAGCAGGCCAATAATGTGGCGTGGCTCGTATTCGCCGAACAGAATCAAGTAGAAGCCCGTACGGCAGCCCATGGG
>CAKUDT010000128.1 GCA_934645125.1 uncultured Eggerthellaceae bacterium | reverse complement strand
ATGTCGAACTCAACACTATTATAGATATGGCTTCGACCAGCGGCATCGGTGACAACCGGAAACTCGAAACCCTTGCGGTCAATCAAGTAGTGCGGACTCTTGCGGCGCGGACACGTATCGCAGTTCTCGTCGCACTCGCCCTGGCTCATGAGCAGGCAATGCTCGGTTGTCATGAGTTCGGTGCGGCCGATAATCGTCATGCCCAGAGGAACCGACGAAAGGTCTTTGCCCAGGTCCTGGATTTGCTCGAGCGTCAATTCGGGCGAAAGCCACACGCGCGACACGCCCAAACGCGCCAGATGATCCGCGGCCAGGCGGTTAACCACCGGCACATGGGAGCCCACTTCCACCTGCGCACCTGCATCAAGCGCACGATGGACATCGCCCCAGTTCTCCACCAAAACCGGCTTGCCTTCCTTCACGTATTCCCACGCGTCAATGTCGCGCTGCGCCTCGCGCGTGGACGGCAGCAAATCGCAATCCACCACGGGAAGCTGCACAATGCATTGCTTGGGATAGCCCGCTTGCTCGGCGGTAACGGTGCGCTGACCAGCCACAATGGCTTCGCCGCGCTTGTAAGTAAGCGTAGGCACGTACACAGCGGTTGCACCCGTGCGCTTCGCAACGCGCGCGCAGGCCGGATTTGCCGCGCGCACATAAATGGCATAGCCGTTGAGCGGTGCGGTCTTGCGCGCCGGAGCATCTTCCACGCGCGGCAAACGACGGTCGTGAGCAGAGGAAACAATGACTTTTTGCAACTCTTCCAGCGCATTCGCGCGCAGCTTATGCACCTGCGAGAAGCCAATGCCCACTTCTTCGTCAACCGTTACCGAAAGCTCTTCAGCAACGAACGGCGTTTGGCCCAAACGGTCAATGTGGTCCTTGACCTCTTGTTCCGTAACGGGTTTCGTACGCGCCTTTTCCACCACGTCGCCGAACGCTTCCACGCGCAGCGGCATGCCCTGGTCATCCGCGCGACCCACGGCCTCGACCGCAAGGTAGGCGGGATATCCCAGCAAAAGCGAGCAGTCGATCTTCACCGGCACGCGCGGTTCCAGCGCATCCGCCGCAAACGCCGCAGCCGCATTGCGCACGCGGAACACGCGGTCGCCTTCCTTGATGTACTGCACCGTTTTGTCGCCTTTTTGGAACGGCAGGCGAACGCTGCCATCTTTGAGCGGCGTGATATCTGCCAGCGTGAACAGAGAGCGCCCGCGCTTATTCCAAACTTCCAGCACGTCGCCCACACTCAGCGACTTTTCTACCTGCACAAACGCAGAGTCCTTCACCACGCGGCTCACGCGGCCCAAGAAAACGCCACGATTATTGGGGCGCTGGTAGCTCATGATCTCGTTGCCGCGCTGGTGCGTAAGATACGCGGTGGTGAAGCCGCGGCTGAACGCTTCCGCTAGCACGCTGCGCTCGGCATCCGTTGCACGCCAGGAATCGTCTTGCTGCCCCGCTTCGCGCGCCGCCAACAGGCGGTCAAGCACCGCACGGTACACGGACACCACAGCGTACACGTATTCGGGCGACTTCATGCGGCCTTCGATTTTCAGCGACGCCACCTGGGCATCCAGCAGCTGGTCCAGCAGATCGATGCTGCACAGATCCTTCGGGGAAAGCAGATGCTCGCCCGGTGCGGGAAGCGGCTTGCGCACGGCCTTGTTCTTGAGCTCGTAAGGCAAACGGCACGCCTGAGCACACGTTCCGCGGTTTGCTGAGCGCCCGCCGATCATGGACGACATGTAGCACTGACCGGAATAGCACACGCACAACGCGCCGTGACCGAAAACTTCGGTCTCCATACCCAAGCTTTCCGCTTCGGCAGAAAGCAGCGCGATTTGCTCCAGCGACAACTCGCGCGCCAGCGTGATGCGCGCCGCGCCCAAGCTGTGTGCCGCCTGCACGCCGGCAAGGGAATGCGTGTTCATTTGCGTTGAAATGTGCAAGCGCGCCTGCGGAAGCGTGCGCGTCAGTTCAGCGGCAATGCCAATATCCTGCACAATGAACGCATCCACACCGGCACGATACGCCTGGCGCATGGTTTCCATGGCGCGCGCGACTTCGCCTTCGAAAATCACCGTGTTAAACGTCAAATACACCTTCACGTTGCGCAAATGCGCGTAATCGCACGCAGTACGCAGCGTTTTCAACGTGAAATTGTCGGCTCCGCGCCGCGCGTTAAACGAATCAAGTCCCAGGTAAACGGCATCGGCACCGGCGCTAACGGCAGCGCACAGTGCGTCAAAGTTGCCCGCAGGGGCAAGTAATTCCATCTTTTTGGACATAACAGAGTACCTCCACATGTAAAAATTTGCTTCGTGGTAGTATACCCTATTATGAATACACGAAGAAAACAGCGCGAATCGCGCACACATGCACCGGCTTGGGTCCTTTTGTTCATTGTTGCCGCCATTTGTTTTGTGGGGGTCGTTGCTGTACGCAGCGTTTTGAGCGTGACCGCAGGCTGGACCGAAGATCTGCCCAACGTCGTTGAATCGGATGCGTTCAACTATTCGGAGAAATCGACGGTGTACGCCGCCGATGGCAAAACGGTTCTGGCGGAATTCCGTCTGGAGAACCGCGAGCCGCTTACGAATTTGAGCGACGTTTCCGAGCTTCTGGTCAATGCAACGGTGGACACCGAGGACAACCGCTTCTACGAGCACAACGGCGTGGACCTTATTGGCATCACGCGCGCCGTGGTGAACAATCTTATGGGCGGAAGTCTGGAAGGTGCCTCGACCATTACCCAGCAGCTCGTGCGTAACACCATTCTGTCCGACGAGATGACCACTATCTCACTTGAGCGTAAGATTCGCGAAGCAGAGCTTGCCCTGGAGATGGAGAAATACTACTCGAAAGACGAGATTTTGCTGATGTACCTGAACACCATTAATTATGGTGATGGCGCATACGGCATTGAAGCTGCATCGCTACACTATTTCAGCAAGCATGCTTCCGAGTTAACGCTGGTAGAGGCCGCAACGCTGGCAGGTATTCCCCAGTCGCCGTCGAACTGGAACCCCGTCTACAACCCCGAAGGCTGCAAGGACCGCCGCAACGTGGTGCTTTCGCGCATGCTTTCCGCGGGGCATATCACCCAGGCGCAATATGCCGAGGCCGCCAGCAGCGACTTGAACTTGAACCTTGAGGATGAAAGCCAAGAAGACGGCATTTACCGGTACCCGTACTTTACGTCGTACGTGCGCACGTGGCTTTTGAACGAGTATTCCATGAACGACATCTTCGCCGGTGGTTTGAAGGTATACACCACGCTTGACGTGGAGAAACAGGATATTGCCGAACAAACCGTTGCGGATCAGTCGGAGCGCATGGAGGACGGCTTGGAGTCGGCTTTAGTTGCCGTTGACCCCTCGAACGGCCACGTTGTTGCCATGGTGGGCGGCGAAGACTACCGCGAGAACCAGTTCAACATTGCAGCTCAGGGTGGGCGCCCCACGGGTTCATCTTTCAAGGTGTTCACGCTTATCGCTGCGATCGAGGCAGGAATCAACCCCACAACGCTGGTCGATTGCTCTTCCCCTTACAAGCTGAAAAGCGGCCTGGGCACCGTGGAGAACTACGGCGGCATCAATTACGGCACGCGCTCGCTGCAGTCGGCCACCGCGGTTTCTTCGAACACCGCGTACGTGCAGCTGCAGGAATACCTGGGCGGCCAAGCGGTCATCGACGTGTGCAAGCGCATGGGCGTTGACACAAGCGACCTGATGAACGTTGACACGCTGACCTTGGGTGTTTTCGACATCACGCCGCTGGAGATGGCAAGCGCATACGCCACACTGGCGTCGGGCGGCATCCATTACGACCCCGTGGTGGTCAGCAAGATTTGCAACAGCAAGGGCGAGACCGTCTACGAGAACAAGCAGGAAGGCGAGCGCGTTTTGAGCGAGTCGGTCTGCGGCGCCGTGACATCCGTGCTGCAAACGGTGTTCACGCAAAGCGACGGTACTGCTGCATCGGCGCGTTTGGAAGGCGGTCGCGAAGTTGCCGGCAAAACCGGTACGACCAGCGATTTCCACGACCACACGCTGATCGGCTACACGCCTGATCTGGCGTGCGCCTGCTGGATTGGCGATCGTTTTGCGCAGATCACCTCCGAGAATTTGAGTTGCAACGCCATGTTCAAGGAGTTCATGGACGCAGCGCTTGCCTCCACGCCGATGCACTCCTTCCCCACGTACAAGGACCCCGAGTACAACAACAAGTGGAACGCTGATTTGAGCGAGAAGGATGACGAAGACGACGAGGCGGGCGAGAAGGATAAAAACAAGACGGACGGCACCGAAAGTGGCGGCGGCACGACAGGTGGCGGCGATGGTGATGCAACTGGCGGCACCGAAGGCGGCGACACGTCGGGAGGTTCGACAAGCGGCACAACAGGCGGCGGAACTCCGGGCGGCACCGAAGGTGGTGGCTCGACAGGCGGTGGTGGCACAACAACGCCCGAGCCGTCGAAGCCGGAGTCGTAAGGAGTGTGCCCTACAGCCATCATCGCTGGTATTGCAAGCAGGTTCGTTCAGGCGAACCTGCTTTTTTGTTGACAAATTACCCCACCTTTTGTCAACAAGGCGCGGTTGGGTTTAGCGTATCTGCCAGCAAAGGTCGAGCCGAACTGCGACGCTTTGGATAATGTTAAAAAGTGACGGGGTCTTTTTCACATTGCAACCGACTAGCAACCTTTCAAGAGCGCATTCGCAGGTTCGAACCCCGTCGCCCCAGGCTTGCTGCGACCATCTTGTCGGAAAATGGACGCCGATGCGCAAAATATTCCTGTTCGGGGCAGGTTGAAGGGACGCCAACTCTCATTCATCCCTTGCCTCCAAGTCACGACCTGGGCTTTTGCGGGTTCACTTCGTCTCAAACAACGCTATCTGGTCTGCAATCGCTCCCCAAGGTGCCCCGAACAGAAATATTTTGCACATTGGGACGAAAAAAACGATAACATGCCCTCTCGAAGAAC
>CAKUDT010000127.1 GCA_934645125.1 uncultured Eggerthellaceae bacterium | reverse complement strand
CCCAAGAGAGCAGACCTGCAAGCCTTGCTCTCTTGGGCGAACCGCCAGGAAAAAGGGGGAACTCAATCCGGCAATGGCGAACGCTAAGAATTACTTTCTGGTAAGAAGTCGGTAATGTTTAGCGTTCGCCATTGATACGGATACCCATTGTTGAAAACGTTGCCTGCTAAAAAGCGGCTTCGTGGAAACAAGCTCGCAAAACGAAAGGAAAAGAGCATGTGTTTTAGACCAGCAGCAGTAGAAATTGAAAAGACCTGCCCGAAATGTGGCGCCAAGGCAGAAGCATCCGAAACAGTATGCCCCTCCTGCGGTGCAGATCTCCCCACAGGACCCGCTATGCCAGGCATGCCTGGTGCTCCCGGCGTTCCTGGCGCCCCTGCAGCTCCTGGCGTTCCCGGTGCTCCCGGCGCTCCTGCTGCCCCCGGCATGCCTGGTGCTCCCAAGGCACCCGGTGCCAAATAAGAGCGCGCCCCGCATAGCAAACACTTTGCGGTTATTCGCTAACCTTGAATTACGCGGGATTGAGTAAAATCAATCCCGCATTTTTGGATAAGGTGATTGTTGCATATATATTGCAACGAACTGGGGATATGCAGCAATCATCACTCCCCTTCTTCCTTTCCTTTCACTATAGTTTATCCATAGGATGGGGATTCATCGTATACAGAAAGTTTGAGAAAGGACCAAGAATGCTGAGCAAGCGTCAAAACTTCATTGAGTGCATAACGGGAGGCAACCCGGACCGCTATGTAAATCAATATGAGGCATTCAATCTTATTCGCCCGTCTATTCACTGCGACATGTCGCACTTCGCTTCCGACGGCTACATGATTGATGGATGGGGTGTATATCAGGGACAAGTAAAGGGACAAGAAAACATGGGCTTGTTCCCCATGCATGACCCTGAGCATCTGGTCATTAAAGATGTCTGCAACTGGAGAAACGAGCTCACCACCCCGAAGAGCCCTGATGACCCTGCAATCTGGGAGCCCCTTCAGGAAAAAGCTGAAGCGGTTGATCGCTCCGAGCAGTTCGTTACCAGCGTGTGCCTTCCGGGCATGCTTGAGCGCTGCCATCACCTTATGGGCATGACCGAATGCATGGCAGCATTCTACGAAGAGCCCGAAGAGATGGAAGAGCTCATCGACTTCATCACCGAATACGAACTTGAAGTTGCAAAATGCCACATCAAGTACATCAAGCCCGATGCCATGTTCCATCATGACGACTGGGGAACCAAACTCTCCACGTTCATGGCTCCCGACATGCTTGAAGAGTTCTTCCTGAAGCCGTATCAGAAGGTGTACAGCTACTACAAGGAGCACGGCGTACAGTACATCATCCACCACTCCGACTCTTACGGCGAGACCCTGCTTCCTATGATGGAAAAAGTTGGCATTGACGTATGGCAAGGCTGCCTGCGCACCACCAACAACCTTCCCGAGCTCATTAAGGAATGGGGCGGAAAAATCACATTCATGGGCGGCATCGAAAACGCAATGGTCGATAAGCCCGATTGGACCGAAGAAGAGATTATCGCCGAAGTCAACACGGCAATCGACTTTGCGAACAGCAAGAAGTTCTTCATTCCCTGCATGACTTCCGGCATTAATGATTCGAACTTCCCTGGCGTATACGATATTGTCACGCGCGTTATTGACGAGCGTTCTAAAACCGATTTCTAGGCTTACATCGCATTTGGCAAAAAGGGTCGCTTATTGCGGCCCTTTTTTTGCATTTTCCGCTGTATTCTGCTATATTTCGAAATCATATTTCGTTTACTTTTTCAAAACGATTTTCGAAATAAGGTGCTTGACATGAACGAACACAACGCTATAATGAACGCCAACAGTACCCCGCACGCCTCTCCTGCTCATGACAGTGAAGCGGACCAGGCGGGGTCGTGCTTTTTTCCGCTCAAAAATCCGCTTTCAACATCACAACTTGCAGATATCCTGATCGACAAAGGTCTTGTCGTCGAATCAAAAGAGGACCTGATTACCGTGCTTGAGACGAAGGGTTACTACCGTCTACACGGCTACTGGATGACCCTTGAAGAGAACGAGCGCTTCCCACCTGGCACTAAGCTCGATGACATCCTGCAAATCGAATCGTTCGATAGCGAACTGTCTCAGTATCTCTTTGCCGCTATCGCGCCAATCGAAATATGCCTCCGATCGCAATTGTCCACAAAGCTAGCATGCCATTACGGTAGCCGCGCCCTGCATGTCCCTGAAGCGTTCCTTAACCAGAATGCCTTCGAAAGGTTGCAAGAAAGCCTCAAAAAAGAGACAAAACAGGCTGTCGCCTCGAAAAAAACTCTTGTTCTCCTCGATATGAGGAAATATGGAGAACTGGCGGCATGGAGCGAAATAGAGAATACCTCACTTGGCACTTTGTCGAAAATCTATGGAAATCTGGCCGATGCCAACATCGCAGCCGAAGCAGCATCGATATTCAACATTCCCTGGACCTATCTGAAGAACTGGCTGCGCTACCTCACGCAGATCAGAAACGTGTGCGCACACCACGACCGACTTTACAACAGATTGTTCTGCATTAAGCCACGCATGTTCAGAGAGCACTCGGGGATCGATGCCGCACGCCTGTTTCCAACGTTCATCGTGCTATTCCGTCTGCATGATTCGCTCGACCCTGCCCGATGCGACCTGCTGCGCCAAGAGCTGGGACGCATCATCGACGCCCATGTAACCGTTGACCTGGGACCCATAGGCTTTCCCGAGAACTGGCGCGAGATACTACGCATACCCGAGCCGCGCGAACACGACATCGTGCGCCCACGCGGACGACAAGGCGGACGGCCCTTGAAAAACGCGGCGTCTATCGAGCGGGCGCTCTACAAGTACGACATGAGAGAATCTTCTGTGGCAGAAATAGCAAAAGAATGCGGCTTAAGCCTGAGTACACTGTACAAGTACATCCATCTGCGCGAAGATGCCAAAAACCGCGCACGAACAGAATACACCGCTGTGAACCTGTCCGAACGGTAACGACCCGAACGGCTTACACCGCCCGGGGCACCCCGCGCCGCAGCTTTCCGCAGCCGGTGCCGTCACCTCCGCTGCGCCATCGCCAACACCGTCACCAGCCACCGGACGCATCCGGAGCAACTAGCAGCAGCCCGCAAGACCGCCGCCGCCGGCGAGCCACCACACCCGGCAGCGCAACCAGCACCGCCGCCGCACACGGCGGGTCCGGCAACCGCCTGCTGCCGGACTCGACGCCGAATCCTATCGCTCCGCGCTCACAATCGAGCGCGAAAGAGCGTACGTGATGGCAAGGTACACGGCGTAGATCGCAAGAACCGCGCCGCCCGCAATGGCGACCGAACCCAAAACATTAACGCCAACCTCGGAAAACAACGTATCCGTTATCACCTTCACCGCGCACGCCGTGTGGCACAGCGCCAAAAGCAGCGGCGCCACGAAATACACCACGGTCTGCGTACGTAGCGACTTGAGCACCCAGCGCTCATCCGCACCCAAATCGCGCAAGCGGCGATACCGCGCCGAGCTGTCAGCTGTCTCGGAAAGCTGCTGGATTGCAAGAATCGCCGCCGTGGCCACCAACAGCACAAACCCGATGTAGACCGCCAAATACGTGATAACTATGCGCATGCCCGATGCTTGATCTGCCATCTCGCGACCCGACCAGTTCTGGAAACACGGCCACGCACCGTAGTGGAAAATCTGGTCTTCGGGAACCGTTTCGCCATTATACATGCTAATCTGCACATCCTTTTGCGGCGGGAACGCCTGATGCATATACTTGTTGAACAGCACGTCGCCCTGAGCGCGATCAACGCGATAATTCATGGCAAGCACGCTCATCCATGGCTTCTGACCAGCCTCTTTCATAGAGTCAATCACGTAATCGGGAACAATGACCTCCAGCACCACATCAACCATGGCGCTATTACGCACGGGAACATGCTGAACCCGTCCGGCGAAGTGAAGCTTAGCATCGCCCACCGTCAACGGAACCTTCTCATCGCAGAGCGCCTGCGCCACCTCATCGGTGCTGGGCAGAAGGTTATTCACCGCGCATTCGTTATCTTCCAGCATAACGCCGCGCTTTCCCGTTAAGGCGCACAGCGCGTTGAACTGGCTCACTCCCATTACTTGCACTTCCATCCGTTCGGCGGAATCACGCAGGCTGTCATCAAGAACGCCATACGCTTCCGGCGCCTGGCTCAGAACATCTCCGTACTTCATTGCGGTCTCGTAATCGTCGTCGCCCACCAGGTAATAATCCACTTGCGTTGTTTTCTCCACAAAGTTATCCCAGGTCACACGCGCGCCATCAACCGAATCAGCACCTGCTGCAGCTCCTGCATCGGCACCCGCGCCTTCAGCTTCACCTTTAATGCACGCCGCCATATCGCCGTCGTAGCGCTCGAACAGCTGCGTATTTTCGCCATTGGAATCAAGATCCTCCGAGTCCAAAAGCGAGGGAGCTGCTTGAACCGTCATATCGTACGCGCTGATTTCCTCGATATTGCCCACGAAGACCTCGACAAGCCCCATGCCCACCGAACTGATGGTCAACGCGAAGAACAGCATAATGGAAACCACGCTCATGCTGGCAAACGCCGTGTTGATCTTGCTTGAAATCTGGCGCACCGTAAAGCACGATAACCTGCGGAAATATACCTGCGGCATGCGCTGCAAAAGCGCCGTAACAAAGCCCGCAACGCTCCAGAAGAACAGAAACGTTCCCACAATCATAAGCGCCGTGGCCATCCAAAAATCACCATCGATCACAACCAGTCCGTTCACGGAAAGGCGCCAATACGCGCACGCCAGCACTGCAAGGGAAACCGCAAACGCCGCCACGCGCACCGGTGCATTCACCTTCGCACGCCCTTCGTTCGCCTGATGCGCGGAAAGAAGCGCCGCCAACTTGCAACGGCGAATGTAAACAATGTCGATCAGCGCGGACAGCACGAAAATAGCCGCGAAGCAGGCAACGGTGAACG
>CAKUDT010000126.1 GCA_934645125.1 uncultured Eggerthellaceae bacterium | reverse complement strand
GGTGCCATCGCTGTAGCCACCGATAAGGCCCATGGAAACTGCCTGGTAGATGATGTCATAGTAGCTGGAAGACTTGTACACATCGGAGAAGCGCTTGACAACGGTAACGTTCAGGTTGTCGGTGCTGAATTCAACGCTCTGGTCGTCAAGGTTCTCGGAAGCGCCAGCAACGGCTTCGGTGATCTTGATTTCGGGGTTGCCCGTTGCCTTCGCCTTGAACGTCAAAGTTGCGATGTTGGACTGGGTAAGGGTGTTGCCAAAGAAGGAAACCATTGCCTTACCAGGGGTAACAACGGCTTTGTCCAAGTTGGTAACAGCGGCATCGGCGGTAATGCTGTCCTCATCGATGCTCACGATGTCAGAGTTGTAGCTAATGGTGTACTGGCCGCAAGAAAGCGTGGTGGAAGCGTCCTTGGCTCCCGATGCCAGAACAACGTCGAACGTGGTGCCATCTACGGCCCAGGTCTTCTCCGTCTGGATGGATGCGGTGTATTTGCTGCCTTCGTCAGCCAGCGCCACTGCGGGGCAAAGGCCGGCTACCAAAGCAACCGAGCAAAGAGCGCCAATGATCTTCTTCCGGGCGCTGCGGAAACTATTCTTTCGCACAGATTCCTCCTTTTGATCGTTTACGATTCTGCATGGGTCGGTGTTCGTGCCAACCGATTTTTATACAGACCGGTTTAAGCCATTATATACTATGAGCGGTGTATTCGCCTATTTATTCTCGTATAAGATAATAAATTAGTGACATGCGGTAAGGAATCGTTTTTTCACGCGCATTTTTTGGCTTGCAAAGGTGGAAATCCGGTGCGTTTATTTGTGGTGGAGAAATGGCAGCGTTTACACAAAAGCCCTTTTCAAGTCCGCAAATCCAGAAAATGCCAGTGCCGCGCCGCCGCCAATGAAAAGAAGGCCCGGTCCCGGAAGGATTAGCATCGGCACGCCGATGAGCGCCAATAATGCGCCGCCTGCAATCTTAGCAATCGATGTAAGAGGCGAAAAAACCTTGCTTTTTTGGTTATATGCGCTGTTGAACGGGTATGTTGTGTAGGTTGTGTGTGCGCCCGTGCTGGCGTTCGAGCCCGTTGCTTTGCTTGCGCTGGCGTTTGTAAACGTCGCCTTTTCGTAGGTGCAGGAGCTTGCCCGCGAATGCGCGTTGTTGCGCGCCTTGTTTGTGCCGTTGCAATCGAAAGGCGTTTTGCTGTCGGCGGGGCTGGATGGTTTTTGCCAACGGTGCTTGCCGGAGTTCGTGTTCATGCCGTAGCACGTCATAATCGATTCCTCTTTTCAATATGGCGTTCATGTATTTGCTGCGCATTCGTTTGCACCCATATATGCTTGATGCCGCGTGCTTGCTTATTTGCACGTTTGCGCGTTCTTGCGTCTTCACGTGTCGTTGCGACTGCCTTCGCATATTTGCATCAGCGCATGTTGCCACGTTTTATGTCTTCGCGCAATTGTTTTCGCATGCCTCGTGCTTATATGCTGTTCCTTTTATACTGTATGCGGAAGGCGAAGGAAGGGCAGAATCGTTTTTATGCAATAAACAGTTTTCCAGCTGTCATGTTTCGTTTTCACGCTGTTGCCCTTCTGTAAGCTTGATGCTGGTATGCTGTTAGCAGGGCGCGGGCAAGCCATGCGGGTAAGCCGTATAAAACGACCTACAAAAAATTGCTGAGCTGTTGAACTGGTAATTTAGATGCAACCCACCCATTTTGGGTCCCCTTTTCAAAATTGTTTTACCCACTATGGGTCTTGCGATGCATTATGCGAAAACCCAAAATCTTCGTGATGGTGATTCGTCTGCCATCGTGTGGTTACGTAGCGTAGTGTGGTTATGCTACGTATGTAGATGCGTTGCCGCCTAATGTTGCTTGCGAACGGGCTTGCGACCACATGACGATAACGCTGCGGCTTTGTGGCTTGCGGCGGTAAAAGGCAGATCGACGCGAGAAGCAAGAGAGCGAAGAGAGAAAAGAGAAAGGGGAAGGTTGATGGGCGAGAACACAACTCAAGGCACAATGCACGATGCGCATGTAGCCGCAGTGCAAGGCACAGCTCGGAAATCTGCACTTTCGCGGCGCGACTTTGTGAAGCTGGCGGCAGGGGCATTTGCTGCTGCCTCGCTTGCGGGCGTCGCTGGTTGCGCGCCAAAGACCATCAGCGGCAGCGAGGCGATTGCAAAAGCCAGCAAGACCGTTGAATGCGATGTGCTTATCGTAGGTAGCGGCGCGGCGGGTACCACGGCAGCCACGAAGGCGGCGCAGGCGGGTGCAAACACTATTGTGATAGAGAAAATGGCATGGCTTTCGGGCGGTTCAAGCTCGCTTGCTATTGGCACGTTGTACGGAGCGGGAACGCAGCTGCAGAAAAAAGCGGGTATCGAGGATGATCCGCAAGGTTTGTATGAGTACTTCCTGACGCGCGGTGGCGACAAAATGGATGATGCCATGCAGCGTTTTTGCGCCGAGGAATACGGCAAAACCATTGATTGGATGAACGTTGAGCTGGGCATCCCGTTCAAAGACGCAGTCTCTGTGAAAGGTACCGATACGGTGGCGCGCGGGCATAACATCAACCCGAATGCCAATGTCGCTCTTACCGCAATGTACGAGCAGGCGCAAAAAGCAGGTGCACGCTACGACTTCGAAATGGCCGCGCAAAGTCTTATCGTAGAGGACGGAGCGGTTAAAGGCGTATTAGCACGCCACGATGCCGAAACGTATGTTGCATACAAAGCGAAGAAGACCGTTATGGCGTCGGGCGGTTTCTGCCGCAATTCGGCCATGATCGATCAGTACATGCCAAACTATTCCGGTGTTTATACCGAAGTTGGTCTTGGTTGCACCGGCGAAGGGCTTCAGATGGGCTTGGACATTGGGGCCGACTACATTGGCCACGGTGGCACGAACGGCATTCTATATTGCTCTGTTGCTGCAGGTCAAAGTAAGCTTATTAGCAATAAGGCAATGTGGATCAATTCTGATGGCGTGCGCTTCAACAACGAAGGCGGCCAAACCCACGACATCTACTATCAAGTTGCGAACTTCAAAGATCAGCATTTCTATGCCGTGTATGATCAAAAAATGGTGGATGCATTAAACGATACGCTGAAAGCGCAGTTTGATCTGGGCATGAAGCAAGGTATCTTCAAGAAAGGCGAAACCGTTAAGGAAGCCGCCGATGCGCTGGGCATCAACGGCACGGCCGCGCAAGAACAGCTTGACCAATACAACGAAATGGCTGCTGCAGGTAAAGACACCCAGTTCAACAAGAAGGAATCTCTGCTGGTTCCGCTAACGGAAGGCCCCTTCTATGTGCTTACCATGGGAGTTTGCACGCACGGAAGCTTCGGTGGTTACAAAGTTGATACCGACTTCCGCGTGCTTGACACGAAGGGTAATCCCATTCCCAATTACTATGCAGCAGGCGAAGTTGCTTGCGGGTCTTTCATCTACGACGATTATCCAGCAGGCGGCTGTGGTTTGAATTTTGCTTACACGTCGGGACGGTTTGCTGGCGCCAACGCGGCGGCAGCGGCGGCGAAAGCTTAAGGAGGAAACAGCATGAGCGAAGAGATTCAAAACGCTTCTCCTAAAACAAAGAACAAGCGCAAAGCTCCTATAGTTATTGGCATTGTTGCGGCGGTTCTTGTGGTTGCCGGCGCCGGTTTTTGGGTATGGCATGAGCAGCCTAGCTTCTGTAGTGCCATCTGCCACACTCCTATGGATGCTTACGGCAAAACATACGATGGCAGTCAGGATTTTCAAGGCAACAAGCTTGATGCAACCGAGGCAAGCTCTATGCTTGCATATCAACATGCAAATCTGGCGGGAACGACCTGCATGGGCTGCCATGTGCCCACGTTAAGCGAACAGGTGGGCGAAGGCATGGCGTGGCTTTCCGGGGATTACTGCATCACGGGCACGAATGCCAACGGCGATGCCCTTATTGAGGCACGCTCTTTGTCTGATTTGACCGAGGCGCGTGGCGTTGCGAAGACCGAGTTCTGTCAAAACGATACGTGCCATGCCGATACGCCCGATCGAGAGAGTCTGATTGCGAAAACGGAGTATTTGGGCACGTACAATCCGCATTTGATGCGCCACGGCGAAGTTGATTGCGGAATGTGCCACAAGGGCCATTCTCAATCGGTGAACGTGTGCACGGAATGCCATGCGTCTGCACCGGTGCCCGATGGCTGGCTTGATATGGCATCTGCTCAGGAGAAAGGCGTTATCCCCACGGTGAATAAATAAGCATTCAGGCGCGCCCTGCGGATGATATACGCTGCGCGCGATGTTTGCGCATGCATCCGCCGCGTGCTTGACAACAGGTGCCTCTCTTTTGCGACCCCGCCTTCTTGCGGGGTCGTTTTGCGTTTTCGCGCCTGTACTTTCAACGATAGATCCGGTGCTCTTGCGAAGAATCACGATTTCGTCCCAAGGCGGGCGCGCAAGCTACCAAGCTGTAGCTTTGGTGCTTGCGCGAAAAGCCACAGCCTTTCCCTTTTGAATGTCTGCTCGTTCAATCGCTTCCGCATGGTTGCAATGCAAAACTTTGGATAAATCAGCAGCGCAACTGTTTTTTCCGGAGCGCCCTTGATGTTAGAATCAAAATTAAACGTTTTCTTGCGACGAAGGGGAAGCCGACTTCTGCAAGCAAAGTGTTTGGTCCGAGCGAAGCGGCAGCGCAAGAAAGAAAAACAAAGAGGGAAACGAACGATTTTGGAAAAGATGGCGCATGATAATTGCTGCTGTGCGGAGCTCCGCGTGAGCACGTGGAAGCAGTTTTGCTCTGTATACGGATCACGCTTCTCGTTTATGTTTTTGGGACTTGCAACGTTGAGAATCTGGTTGCAGTGCTGCCAGTACGATTGCTTCGTGTATACCGATTATGGATTTCTTACGGTTGCCGGAACGCTTGTACGGGCAACCGTGATTGCAATTCTTGTTGCTATTTGCCTGGCACAAGGGTTTTCAGAAAGTGTTGAGCAAAGTCTTGACCAGGTATCTTG
>CAKUDT010000125.1 GCA_934645125.1 uncultured Eggerthellaceae bacterium | reverse complement strand
CTGATTACGTGCCACCTGGGCAACGGCTGTTCTATCTCTGCCATCAAGGATGGCGTTGCGGTTGATACCTCCATGGGTCTGACTCCGCTTGACGGCATTATGATGGGTACGCGCTCTGGTTCGATTGACCCCACCGTTGTTACGTTCATCGAGGATCATGAGCATATGACGCCTGCGGAAACGAACACGATGCTGAACAAGAAGTCTGGCTTGCTGGGTATCTCTGGTGTTTCTAACGACGCCCGTGATATTGAACAAGCGTGCGAAGAAGGCAACGAGCGTGCGAAGCTTGCTTACGATATGTATGCATACTCCGTTCAGAAGTGCATCGGTCAGTACATTGCCGTTTTGGGCGGCGTCGATGCTGTTGTTCTGACTGCTGGCCTGGGCGAGAACAGCTCCACGGTGCGCGAGCTTATCTTCAAGGATCTTGAGCCCATGGGCATGAAGATTGATCCCGAGCTCAACGAAGTGCGCGGTCCCGAACGTGAGATTTCTGCTGCGGATTCCAAGGTGAAAATTTTGGTTATCCCCACGAACGAAGAGCTTGCTATCGCGCAGGACACCTACGATTTGGTTACTGCCGCTCGCAACGCGTAATACGCCGCAGGAAATCGCGCTTTGCGGCGCGATTGACGCAAACGACTCGCGGTCGGAAAGCGTAAAAAAGAAAAAATGGGAAAGAGGGCTTCGGTCCTCTTTCTTTTTTGGGACATGAGGTGCATGTGGCGGCTGTGCCGTTTTGCTACACTGGTGCTAGGCTGACAAAAGGAGGTTCCCATGAGGAAATTCATTATCGACACCGACACCGCGTCCGACGATGCTGCCGCTTTGATGCTGGCTGCGCTTTCTCCCGATGTTGAAATTCTGGGCGTTACCACGCTTACCGGAAACGTGGATATCGAGCAATCGGCGCGCAATGCGCTGGCAACGCTCGAGGCATGTGGCAGCAACGTTCCCGTTTACAAGGGCGCTCTTCGTCCGCTGTTTCGGGAACGCGAGGAAACCATTAGCATCCACGGCGCCGATGGCATGGGCGATTGCGATTTGATTCACCCTAAAGGTGCTGCTCAGGATAAACGGGCGGTTGATTTCATCTTGGAGACCGTCGCCGCGCATCCGGGTGAAATCGAGCTCGTTGTTTTAGGACCCGCCACGAACATTGCCCTGGCGATCCTGCAAGATCGGGAAACCATGAGCAAGGTAAAGCATATTTGGTCTATGGGTACGCCTGGCTTCGGCGCGGGAAACGCTTCTCCTGTTGCGGAGTTCAACGTGTTCATTGATGCGGAAGCGTACAAGATTATGCTGGACAGCGGTCTTCCTGTGACCATTTTGGGCTTCGATATGTGTTTGGGCGAGAGCTGTTTTACTTCCGATGAAGTTGACAGAATCGCCTCGAAGCAAGGCACGCCAGGGGAATTCCTTATGAAGGGTGCCACGAAGCTTATCGAGTTCAACATTGCAACGCGCGACAAGCGCCAAGCTGATTTCTGCGATTCGGTTGCCATGGCCGTTGCGGTGTGGGATGACTGCCTTGAGGAAACGGTGAATTGTTACGGCTACACGTGCACGATTGACGGCCCGCTGTACGGTCAGGTGGTGTTCTACCGTGAGGGCGCAACGTATGAATCCAGCCCGCATGTTCCGTATTACAACGCGCGCGTGGTAACGAAAGTGAACACTGAGCTGTATAAGAGCCGCTTCATGGAGCTTTTGGCGCACGAGTGCGTAAGGTAAGGATTGTTTTGGCGTTTTCGCGCCTGTGATGCCGGCGATAACGGTCAACTGTGCAATGCCCACAATAAAAGTGCTCCCAGCGATAATCGTTGGGAGCACTTCTTCGTTTGCGTGTTCGCGCTGCTGTACTAAATAGCCGACGATGCTTGTAACCTTATTTCGCCTGAGCCTGAACAGCGGTAATGGCAATAACGCCGTAAATGTCCTCGGCGGAGCAGCCGCGGGAAAGGTCATTGACCGGAGCAGCCAGGCCCTGGGTAATGGGGCCGTATGCCTCGGCCTTGGCCAGACGCTGAACCAGCTTGTAACCAATGTTGCCCGCATCGATGTCGGGGAACACCAAAACGTTTGCCTTGCCGGCAACAGGGGAACCCGGAGCCTTGGAGGCGCCCACGGAAGGAACAATGGCGGCGTCGAGCTGCAGTTCGCCATCAAGCAGCACGCTCGGGTCGGTTTCCTTCGCAATCTTTACGGCTTCGGCAACTTTTGCCTGGTCGGCGTTCTTTGCGGAACCGTAAGAGGAATGGCACAGGTACGCCACGGCGGGCTCGGCACCCGTGATGCTCTTGAAGGAGGCAGCAGCGTCAAGACCAATGTAGGCCAGTTCTTCGGCGGTGGGCTGAACATTCAGGCCGCAGTCAGAGAACACGAACGTGCCGTTGTAGCCAAACTCGCAGTCGGGCACAACCATCACAAAGAAGGAGCTAACCAGTTTAGCGGTAGGAGCCGTCTTGATGATTTGCAGGCTGGGACGCAGCGTGTCGGCGGTGGAGTGGCATGCGCCGGAAACCATGCCATCGGCACGTCCGGTCTTGACCATCATAACGCCAAAGAACGTTTCGTCTTTAATGGTTTCGCGCGCTTGCTCGGGGGTAACGCCCTTTTTCTTGCGCAGCTCGTAGAACAGGTCGGTGAATTCGTCTTCGAACTCGGAATTCTTGGGATCGATAATCTGCGCGCCGTCCAGCTTGTAGCCGCTTGCTTTGATCGCTTCAACATCACCCAGGATAATCAGGTTGGCCAAGCCGTCCGCCAAAGCCTTTTCTGCGGCCTTCAACGTGCGTTCGTCGTTGCCTTCCGGCAAAACGATGCTTTTCTTTTCTTGCTTTGCTTGAGCGATCATCGAATCAAGAAATGCGCTCATACTTCCTCCTTTTGTGTGTTTCTTCCCAGTGAAGAATTGCGCATGCGTAATTCTTTCGTTGCGTATTTTACAACGTTCTGCGCTTTGAGTTGTTCTGTTCTTGTGGTGATGCCGTTTGAAACGTTCCCCCTTGGTAAAATGGTGACGCAAGAATGCGAGTGGTAAAGAACAAACACCGCTCTGGCTCTGAAAGGATGAAGCATATATGGGTGTTGCTTACGCCGAATTCGCGGATATCGCAATAAGCGATTACGATGCCGTTGTTGTAGGCTGTGGGTTTGCGGGTGCGGTTTGCGCTCGACAGTTGGCCGAGCAAGGGGGGAAGCGCGTTCTGATCATTGAGAAGCGCGCGCAGATTGCCGGCAATATGTACGATGAATACGACGATGCGGGCATTTTGGTTCATCGCTATGGTCCGCACATCTTCCATACGAACAATACGCGTGTTTTCAATTACCTGCGCCTGTTCTCGGGATTTATTGGCTACAAGCACAAAGTGCTTTCGAACTGGTATGGCACGTATATCCCCGTACCCTTCAACTTGACGTCGCTTGAGATGTGCTTTGGCGAAGAACGCGCGGCACAGCTGCAAGAAAAGCTGATTGATAAATTTGGTGCCGGTTCGCGCGTGACCATCAATGAGATGCGTGAGCAAAAGGACCCCGATTTGGCGGAAATCGCCGATTTCGTGTACAAGAACGTGTTCTTGTACTATACGCAGAAACAGTGGGGCCTTTCGCCCGATGAAGTTGATCCTTCTGTTACGGCGCGCGTTCCTGTGCTGCTTTCGTATGAGGACGGTTACTTCCAGGATTCGTGCCAGGGCATGCCGATTTTCGGTTACACGAAGCTGTTCGAGGAAATGCTTGATCATGAGAACATCACGGTTTGCCTGAACACCGAGGCGGAAAGCGTTTTCGATCTGCATTTTGCCTCGCTTGACGAAGATGCGCCGCTTTCCGACATCTACATTAAGGAAAAGCCGTTCAGGGGCCCCATTATCTACACTGGTCCGTTGGACGAGATGTTCTTGTCACGCTTTGGGCGTCTTCCGTACCGTACGCTGCGTTTCGAGTATGAAACGCTTGACCAGGAGTATTTCCAGCCGTGCGGCACGGTGAACTACACCGTTACGGAAGACTTCACGCGCATCACGGAGTTCAAGTACCTTACGGGTCAGCGTGCGCCAAAGACCACCATCATGCGCGAGTATTCGCTGGCTTACGAGGACCCCAAGAACCAGATTCCGTATTATGCCATTATCAACGACGAGAACCGTGCGCATTACGAGCGCTATCTGAAACTTACGGAAACGCTGCCGAATTTCTACCCCTTGGGCCGGTTGGCGGAGTATCGCTATTACAACATGGACGTTATTGTGGAGCGTGCTTTGGATTTATGCGACAGGATTTTGAGCGAATAATCTACAAGGATTCATTCGACTGGGTAAACGAGTGATTGAGTGACCATGACTGAAATGAAAACCATTACTTTTGCTGTTCCGTGCTACAACTCCGCCGCGTATATGGACAAATGCATTGAATCGCTTTTGGCCTGCGGCGATGACATTGAAATCCTTATCGTGAACGACGGTTCTACGAAAGACAACACGCGCGAGAAGGCCGATGAGTGGCAAAGCCGCTACCCGAACATCATCAAGGCGATCCATAAGGAAAATGGCGGCCATGGTTCGGGTGTGAATACCGGTATTCGCGAAGCAGCTGGCCGCTACTTCAAGGTTGTTGACTCCGATGACTGGCTTGATGCCGATGCCATGAAGGAAATCATGGCGTACTTGCGTTGCCAGGTGGAGCTTGCCGAACCCACCGACATGGTGATTGGCAATTACGTGTACGAAAAAGTGCACGAAGGCACCCAGAAGGTCATGAGGTATCGCAACGTGTTCCCGCAGGGTCGTGAATTTGGCTGGTCCGAAATCGGGCGTTTCTCCCAAAGCCAGTATCTGCTTATGCATTCGGTGATTTACCGTACGGAGCTTTTGCACGATATTCATTTGGAGCTTCCCGAGCACTGCTTCTACGTTGATAACATTTTCGTGTACGTGCCGCTGCCGTACGTGAAGACCATGTACTACCTGGACGTTGACATGTATCGCTACTTCATTGGCCGCGAGGATCAAAGC